>DATEXR010000018.1 GCA_035256765.1 Candidatus Deferrimicrobiaceae bacterium
ACAAACCGTACCGAAGGAGGGAATAAAACTCCGTGGACAGCGGTTGCAGATGTCCCCAGGAGGCCATTTCAGCCTTCCTCTCCGAAGGAACGCTCTTCCTCAGGAAAACGGCGAGGCACCATACGCCCCCTGGCCGAAGAAACCGACCTGAAACGGAACATCGCTCCGGGTAATGGGTCCTGATGGAAAAAATCAGGTTCGTCTACTATAAGATAAATTTTCGACACCGTTCAATTTTTTTCTCGCCCTCCCGTGCGGGAATGCCCATAAACCGCGATCCCGCAGCCAGCTCCCCTCCCCGGCAAGGCGGTACCCTCCGAAGAACTGCCGTCGATGACGTATGGTACAATGCGGCATTCGCGCGGGGAACCCCCGGTGAAACGGAACGGAGACCGGGTTCATCTCTCTACCGGTGATTCCCGGGAGAACCGTGCCGATGTCGTAAGGAAGGAACGCCCGGATGTGCCGCATGATCGCCTTTGCCTCTCGGGAACCTCGGGAGATCGCGCCGTTTCTCTCCCACCTTGCCCGGCTTTCCGCCCAGGGAAAACTGGTGGACGGGTGGGAAAGACGCCCGGGCGGGAATCACCCCGACGGATGGGGGATCGCGATCCGCCAGAAGGGGAAAACCCGGCTGATCCGGAGCGGGGAGCCCGCCGCCACCGATCCCACCCTAAGCGGGATCCGGGGGAGCACCGACCGGTTCCTCGGCCACGTCCGGTACGCCTCCGACACGAGCACGGTCAACGCCGCCAACGCCCACCCGTTTCTCGTGCGGGGGATCGCCCTCGCGCACAACGGAACGTTCAAGGGGCGGATCGGGGAGGAGGCCGAACAGCGCAAGGCGAGCGACACGCTCGTCTTTCTCGAATCGCTCGCGGACCGCTGGAAGGAGAGGACACCCGCCGGGCTTTGCGAGGCGCTGTCGACCCTGCTGGGGGATACGGCGGGGGTGGGGGCGTATTCCGCCGCGAACCTGCTGATCGCGCACGGGGAGGCGATATTCGCCCTCCGGAACTACCGGAAGCGCGAAGACTACTACACGCTTTTCCTCCGGGTCGAACCCGGACTGGTCATCCTTGCGAGCGAACCCCTCGATGCCTCGCCCCGGTGGAGGGCGCTGGAAAACGGGGAACTGGTCGAACTGTGCCTGCCGTCCCCCCGGTCCCTGTTCCTGGCGAAGGCGGCGTGACCTCCGACATGGCGACCCCCGTCGATCTGCGATCCGACACCGTCACGCTCCCCTCCCCGGGGATGCGAAAAGCGATGGCCCGCGCCAAGGTCGGCGACTCCCAGCGGGGGGAGGATCCCTCCGTGCGGGCTCTGGAGGAGTACGCCGCCTCCCGGTTCGGCAAGGAAGCGGGACTTTTCGTCCCCTCGGGGACGATGGGGAACCTGGTCTCGGTGTCCGCATGGACCCGGCCGGGGGACATCGTCGTCGCCTCCGCGGCTTCCCACATCGCGGGGCGCGAGGGGCCGGGCATCTCGAACCTGGCCGCCGTCGCCATCCTGGGGATCGACGCTCCCCGCGGGATCTTCACGGCGGACGACGTCGCCCGGGCGATCGCGGCGGCCCCGCTGCGGAGCAGGGCGAAGGTCCGGCTGGTGGCCGCGGAGAACACCCATAACGCGGGCGGGGGGGCGGTCTTTCCCATCGCCTCCCTGAGGCGGATCCGCAGCGTCTGCCGCAAGGAAGGGATCCCGCTTCACATCGACGGGTCCCGGATCTTCAACGCCTCGGTCGCCTCCGGTGTGCCGCCCGTGGAATACGGCAAAGCATGCCAATCCCTGATGTTCTGCCTCTCCAAGGGGCTGGGGGCGCCCGTGGGATCGGTCGTCGTGGGGTCCCGGGAGTTCATCGGGGAGGCAAGGAATGTGGGATTGCGCGTAGGCGGGGGGATGCGCCAGGCGGGGATCGTAGCCAGCGGCGGCCTCTACGCCCTCCGGCACAACGTCGCCCGGCTCGCGGAGGACCACGAGAACGCACGCGTGCTCGCCCGGGCGCTCGCGGAGATCCCCGGGATCGACATGATCAACTCCCCTGCGGAGACGAACATCGTCCTGTTCCGGTGGAAACTCCCCGCCATGTCCCTCCCCGATTTCCAGGAGACGCTTCGCAAGGAGGGAGTCCTCGTGGACGACCGGGCGTTCCCGCTCTTCCGGGCGGTCACGCACCTCGGGGTAGGGAAAAAGGAGATCGCCCGGGCCATCCGGGCATTCCGCAAGGTCTTCCGGTAGGTTAGTGGGACCGTTCCTTCGACCCGCGGGCGATGTCTTCGGCCACCTCGCCCACCGTCTGCTTCATCATCCGATCCGCGATCTTTTTCGGGCTGTCGCCCGGGGAGGACATCTTCGAGACCCAGTTGCCCCCCTTGCGTATGAATCCGCCGCCTCCGCCGACCTGCCGTTGCGCCTTCCCGCCGCAGTGCGGGCATTTTTTCAGTTCCGGGTCGGTGATCCGCTGCTCCTTCTCGAACTCCCCGCACTTTTCGCACTTGTACTCGTAGGTCGGCACGTCGTCCCCCCTCGTCTCGTTCCAAAACAGTAACATTATCGCACGAACCCCACCCCGCCGCCACCCGCATCGGCCCGCGTGATGGGGGCGGGCATTCGCGGGTATCGCTCCGCAGCCTCGGAGGGGGGCTCCGTTCGTGGCTCGCCGTGCGGTGAACCCGCACGGCTGCGCTCCGGCCTCCAGGGGTCCGTTGCCGAAGAGGCCGTGCACCGAGAGGGTCGATGCGCCGCTTCCGGCAAGGCGCCCGACCGAAGCGTACCCGCTGCGGTACGGTGAGGGAGGGCAACGAAGTCGGAGCGGATGCAGCGGCCCTCGAATGCCGGGATCTGAGGGAATGGACTCCTGGAGGCCGGTCTCACTGCGCCCCCACTCCTTCGGCTTGCTGCGCTCTCCGACATCCGCGAAACGTCGCGTGCACCGGGGACCCGGGGCGATGCGGGGGGGGCGACGAGGCGGCGTGTGGAGCGAGAGAAGAGTATCCCCGCCGTGCGGGGTCCGATCCGACGAGCGGAACCCGCAGCGAGCGGGCGCAGATCGCGAGCGTAGCCGAGGGGCCCCCTCCGCGAGCCAGGGTCCCCGGTTGCCGGCGCCCTCGTAACGGCGCGCGCAAATGCGGCGCCCGCCGCAGAGGATGAAAAGTTTTAAGAACGTCCCTGTTCTTTGGTGGCGACGGGGCCGGGCGGAATCGTGGATAATGAGAAGAAGTATCTTCTTCGGAGGTCGTGCCGCTTGCCCCTGTTTCTCATCGTCTTTTTCCTGATCTACGGAAGCGTCCACGGATACGCGCTCCTCAAGGCGAAATCGGCGCTCGGGTTCGGGTGGGGGACGGCGGCCGCCCTCGCCCCGGTCCTCATCGCGCTCACCCTCGCCCCGCTGATCATCTATTTCCTCGGCAGGCACGGGATGGAGGAGGCGGCCCGGGCGGTCTCCTGGGTCGGGTACACCTGGGGGGGGCTTCTCTTCTTCTTCTTCTGGATGAACCTCGCCGTCGACGCGCTCAACCTCGTTGCCCGCCTGGGAGGGGCGCTCTCCGGGAGATGGGGATCCGCCTCCCTGGTTTCCGGAAAAGCCCCGTTTCTCGCCCTGGTCGCGCTTTCCGTCGCGCTGGGCGCCTACGCGTATTTCGAGGCGAGGGAGATCGGCGTCGAGCGGGTGCGGATCGTGACGGACAAGCTTCCCCCATCGACCTCCCGCGTCCGCATCGCGCAGATCTCCGATGTCCACCTCGGCCTGCTCGTCCGCCATCGAAAGGCGGAGGCGATCGCCTCGGTGATCCGGAGGGCCGACCCCGACATCCTCGTCTCGACGGGGGACCTGATCGACGCGGAGATCAACCACCTCGAGGGGCTGGCGGAGATCTTCGGGACGATCCGACCCCGCCTCGGGAAATACGCCGTCACCGGGAACCACGAATTCTACGCGGGGATCGACCAGGCGCTATCGTTCACGCGACGGGCCGGGTTTTCCGTCCTCCGGGGAGAAACCGTCAATTTGGGGAACATCCTTCGGATCGCGGGAGTCGACGATCCCGCGGCGGGGGCGCTCGACGCGGGAGCCGGCCACCCGGAGAAAGAGGTTCTCGGAGGAACGGCCTCCCCGATGTACACGATCCTCCTCAAGCACCGGCCCACCCTGTCCGACGGTTCGCGCGGCCTGTTCGACCTCCAGCTCTCCGGACACACGCACAAGGGGCAGATCTTCCCGTTCCGGTACGTGGTCGGACGCCCCTACCCGCTCATCGCGGGGCTGTTCCCCCTGGGCGGCGCCTACCTCTACACCAGCCGCGGGACGGGGACCTGGGGGCCTCCGATGCGGTTCCTCTCCCCGCCGGAGGTGACGGTCATCGACATCGAACGTGCGCCGCCGCCCAACACGGCGGAAAG
>DATEXR010000019.1 GCA_035256765.1 Candidatus Deferrimicrobiaceae bacterium
GCAGGAGCGGGAATCGCTTGGTTCCCAAGCCCGCCATGCGGCGGGTTTTTTTTGTGGAAGGATATCGACGCACAAGGAGGAAATCATGACGGAAACATTGGGGATTGCAACGGTCTGGCTTGGGCTCGCGGTGTTCTCGACCATCCTGGCGAACCACCTGCGCGTGTCGATGGCGCTCATGGAGATCTGCGTGGGTGTCGCTGCCGCGGCGATTGTCGAGCATTACCTGGGGAACGGCGCTCTCGGGTCCGATGTCGAGTGGCTGCGTTTCCTGGCGGGATCTGGGGCAATCCTTTTGACCTTCCTCGCCGGGGCGGAACTGGTGCCCGCCGTGCTGCGGTCCAAGTGGAGCGAGGTCACCGTTATCGGCCTGGTGGGATTCCTCGCCCCCTTCCTGGGCTGCGCCGCCCTGGCGCGGTACGTGCTCGGATGGGACCCTTCCGCGAGCTGGCTGGTGGGGGTGGCGCTCTCCACCACGTCGATGGCCGTCGTCTACGCCGTCATGCTGGAAACCGGGTTCAATCGAACGGACTTCGGGAAAGCGATCCTCGGGGCCTGTTTCATCAACGACCTCGGGACGGTCCTTGCCCTGGGTCTAATTTTCGCGCCCTTCACGGTCCGGACGTTGATTTTGATCGGCGTATGTACCGTGGTGTTGGCTCTTCTGCCCCGGCTGACCACGTGGATCACGGGCCGGTACGCCCACCGTACGGCGGCCATCCGGACGAAGTGGGTTCTCCTGGTCCTGTTCGGTCTTGGATGGTTGGCCCTGTGGTCCGGAAGCGAGGCGGTCCTTCCCGCCTACCTCGCGGGAATGGTGCTCGCCGGGGCGGCCGCCCAGGATGCCTTTTGGGTGCGCCGCATGCGCACCCTGACCATCGGGTTGCTTACGCCCTTCTACTTCATTCGTGCGGGGTCGCTCGTTTCGATCCCGTCGATCCTTTCGTTGCCGGTTGTGTTTTTCCTGCTCTTCGCGGGGAAGGTCGTCTCGAAAATCTTCGGGCTCTATCCTGTGGTCTGCCGGTTCCGGCGGGGTCGGAAAGAGCGGTGGTACTATACCCTGATGATGTCCACGGGGCTTACCTTCGGGACGATTTCCGCGCTGTACGGTTACTCCCACGGCATCGTGACGCGGGGACAGTACAGCTTTCTGGCGGCCACGGTCATCGCCAGCGCCGTCATCCCCACCCTGATCGCCAATTTCGCCTTTCTCCCCAAGCACCTGCTGCCGGAGCCCGCTCCGGGGATGCCCCCGGGAACGGTCCCAGTCCCGGAGATGAACCGGAGGGATCCCTTGGCGGATGAATGATCCCGTCCTTCCGCGATCCGGCTCCCCCGTAGGAGACCAACCCGCACGCGTCATCGGTCGGTCGCACCGGGAGGGCTCTGCGTAGCGCCATTGCCTCGGAACCGGACAAGTGCGTTCGCAGCAGGGGGGAATGCCCCGGCACGCGGGAGCGGCTCCCTGCCCGCCGCCAGGCGGGCGGACGCTTCTCCGGTCGGCCGGCGCGTGTGGTATGATTTCCCATCCGCATCGCCGGACAGAACCGGCAGGAGGGAGAATGGCGTTCCGGGACCTGCGGGAGTTCCTCTCTGCGCTCGAGGCGCGCGGGGAGCTGAAAAAGATTCCGGCCCCCGTGTCCGCGGACCTCGAAGCGGCGGAGATCGCCGACCGGGCGGTAAAATCCGGCGGACCCGCGCTTCTGTTCGAAAACGTGAAGGGGCACGACGTCCCCCTCGCCATGAATCTCTTCGGCACGATGGGCCGGATGTGCCTGGCCCTCGGCGTCTCCTCCCTGGACGAGATCGGCGCACGGATGGTGGAGGTGATCGAGCCGGAGATCCCCTCCAATCTCATCGAAAAACTGAAGCTGCTCCCCAAGCTCGCCCGCCTGGCCGACTTCATCCCGAAGACGGTTTCCTCCGGGCCTTGCCAGGAGGTGGTGGAGACGGACAAACCGTCGCTCTCCTTCCTCCCCGTCGTGAAAACGTGGCCGGGCGACGGGGGTCCGTTCATCACCCTTCCCCTCGTCTTCACGAAGGACCCGAAAACGGGCCGCCGCAACGTGGGGATGTACCGGATGCACGTCTACGACGAGACGACCACGGGGATGCACTGGCACGTCCACAAGGGGGGGGCGCAGCATTACCGGGGATTCCGCAGGAAACGGGAGAGGATGCCGTTGGCGGTGGCGCTGGGAGGCGACCCGGCGACGATCTACGCGGCCTCGGCGCCGCTGCCCGAGGACGTGGACGAGATGGTCTTCGCCGGCTTTTTACGAAGGCAGCCGGTCGAGCTCGTCCGCTGCAGGACGGTCGACATCGAGGTCCCGGCGCACGCCGAGGTGATCCTGGAGGGGTACGTCGACCCGGACGACCTGCGCACGGAGGGGCCCTTCGGCGACCATACGGGATACTACTCCCTGGCCGACGAATACCCCGTCTTCCACGTGACTTGCGTGACGAGGCGGAAAAAGCCGATCTACCCGGCGACGATCGTGGGCAAGCCCCCGATGGAGGATGTCTACCTCGGGAAGGCGACCGAGCGGATCTTTTTGCCGCTGCTGCGCAAGATCGTCCCGGAGGTGGTCGATATGAACCTCCCCATCGAGGGGATCTTCCACAACGTCGCCCTCTTCGCCATCGACAAGCGCTATCCCGGGCATGCCAGGAAGGTGATGAGCGCCGTGTGGGGCCTGGGGCTTCTCATGTTCTCGAAGTTCGTCGTCATCTTCGACGCCGACGTGAACATCCAGGACCCCTCCGAGGTCCTCTGGCGGCTCGGGAACAACGTGGATCCCCGGCGCGACACGATGATCGTCGACGGGCCGGTCGACGCCCTGGAGCACGCCTCCCCCGTCCCGCACTACGGCTCGAAGATGGGGATCGACGCCACGAGGAAGTGGGCCTCCGAGGGGTTCGCGAGAGAGTGGCCCGAGGACATCCGGATGGACGAGACGATCGTGGACCTCGTGACGCGCCGGTGGAAGGAGTACGGATTCTGATGGGCCCCTTCTTCGGCTG
>DATEXR010000020.1 GCA_035256765.1 Candidatus Deferrimicrobiaceae bacterium
GTGAAACGAAAAGAAGAGGTTTCCCTGCGCGTTGCCAAGGCCTTCGTGGAAGACGAGGGGAAAGGCCTTGCCCGTGTGGACGAGGATGTCCTGAAAAGCCTGGGAGCGGTTCCCGGCGATGCCCTCATGGTTACAGGCCGCCGGTCCACCGTGGCCCGCGCCGCCCAGACCACCCCCCATTATTCCGGTCAGAGCCTGATCCAGATCGACGGCACCACGAGGGACAATGCCCAGATATCGGTGGACGAATGGTGTACCGTCCAGAAAGTCCCGTTCAAGCAGGCCGAAACCCTGATCCTCACCCCGGTGGATCCCCGCAGGCCGATCCCCAAGGAAGACGAGATCCGCCACGTCGTTCAACTTCTGTCCGGACTCCATGTGGTGATCGGAGACAGGGTCCAGATCGCCTTGTTCGGAACCCGGCCGCAGTTCTTCATCGTGGAGGGAGCAAACCCGAGAGGGGCCCTCCGGATCACTCCCCATACCGACATCACCTTCCAGGCCACCGATTTCGCCTATGAAAAGGCGTTCCGGGCTTCTTACGAAGACATCGGAGGCCTGGAACAGGAGCTTCGCAGCGTCCGGGAGATGATCGAGCTTCCGCTGAAGTTTCCCGAGCTCTTCACCAAGCTCGGGATCGACCCGCCCCGGGGCGTCCTTCTTTCCGGGCCGCCGGGTACGGGAAAGACCCTCATCGCGCGGGCGATTTCGAACGAGGTCCGGGCCCACTTCATCCACGTCAACGGCCCCGAGATCATCCACAAGTTCTATGGGGAGAGCGAGGCCAAGCTCCGGATGGTGTTCGAAGAGGCCCGGAAAAACGCCCCCAGCATCATTTTCCTCGATGAGCTGGACGCTCTCGCTCCGAGGAGGGCGCAGGTCGTCGGTGACGTGGAAAAGCGCGTGGTGGCGCAGCTTCTCGCCCTGATGGACGGTCTCGTTTCCCGGGGAGAGGTGGTGATCATCGGCGCCACGAACATGCCGGAGCTGGTCGATCCGGCTCTCCGCCGCCCCGGACGTTTCGACCGCGAGATCTCGATCGGCGTCCCGAAACGGGCGGACCGCCTCCAGATCCTGAAGATCCATTCCCGCAAGATGCCGCTCGCGGCAGATGTCGACCTGAACCGTCTGGCGGAAATCACCCACGGGTACGTCGGGGCGGATCTTGCCGCCCTCTGCGCGGAAGCGGGCATGGCGGCGCTGCGTCGCCTCATGCCCGGGATCAAATTCGAAGTGGATGCGAAACCCAGCCTGGGGGAGGATGCGAAACTCGAGGTTACCGCCGACGATTTTCTGGCCGCTTTTAAGACGGTCGAGCCCACCTCCACCCGCGAGTTCATGAGCGAAAGGCCCCACATCTCCTTCCAGGATGTCGGAGGATTGCAGGAGATAAAGAAAAAACTCCACTCCATGATTCAGCTCCCTTTGCGAGGTCTGCCCGTCTTCTCCCATTCGCGTCTGGGCCCCCCCAAGGGCGTTCTCTTCACGGGCCCGTCCGGGACGGGGAAGACCCTGATGGCCAAGGCTCTTGCCGGGGAGACGGGAATGACCCTCATCGTCGTCGATCCTCCCACCCTGTTGTCGAAGTGGGTGGGGGAGTCGGAAAAGGGTCTGAGGGAGGTCTTCAAGCGGGCCAAACAGGCATCCCCGTGCATCGTGCTGATTGACGAGATTGAAGCCATAGCGCCGGCCCGGACCGCGGAAGATTCCGGCCATGTCTCCCAGAGGATCGTCAGCCAGCTTTTCCGGGAAATGGACGAACTCCAGGGCTCGTTGGGCATTCTGGTCATCGCCACCACCAATCGGATCGACCTCATGGAGCCGGCCCTGCTCCGGGCCGGGCGGTTCGATTTCATCATCGATTTTCCTCTTCCCTCCCGGGAGGAGAGGATCGAGATCCTGCAGG
>DATEXR010000021.1 GCA_035256765.1 Candidatus Deferrimicrobiaceae bacterium
TGCCTCGGCCTGACCGCATTGTACCTCCTTCTCGCCGAGCGGCTGTCCCTCCCTTTGCACGGAGTATACGTTCCCTCCCACTGCTTCGTCCGGTACGAGGACGCGGGGGTGCGATTCAACATCGAGACGGGGGAGAAGGGGGCCGATCGGGACGACGACCGGTATCACCATGATTTCGGGTTCAAAGGGGGAGGACCGTACCTGCGATCCCTCGGGCGGAAAGAGATGATCGGGGTGTACCTCAAAAGCCTGGGCGCCTCCTGCTCCCGGAAGGGGATGGAAGATCGGGCGCTTCGCCTCTACCGGGAGGCGGCGGTTTTCTACCCGGGCCTTCCCGACGCCTATTTCAACGCCGGGGTCTCCTTCCAGAAGAAGGGATTGCTCGACGAGGCCATCGGGCAATACCGGCGGGCACTGGAACTCGATCCCGATCTTGCCGTGGCGCGGGACAACCTCGGTGTGGCCCTGGCGAAAAAAGGACGGTACCGGGAGGCCCTTGCGGAAGTGCGCAAGGCGGTGGCCTTGACCCCCCGAAATCCCGTCACCCGGGGGAATCTCGCGGCCACCTTGTGCGCCAGCGGGATGGTGGAGGACGGCATCCGGGAATACCGCAAGGTGCTCGAGATCGATCCGGACAACGCGAGGGCGCTGGTCGGCCTGACCAAGGCGCATTACACCCGCGGGGAATTCCACGAGGCGATCGTGTATTGCGACAGGGCGATAGAGTGCGGATGGTCCCCGGACCCCGCCTTGCTCGGCACCCTCGAGAAGTACCGCGACCCTTCCCCCGCGTCTCTCCCCTGACGGTCCCGGCCGTACCCCCTATCCCCGGATCCGCTTCCGGATCGTCCCCCACGTCCTTGTCGTGAGAAAGCTCTCGGGGATGTTGTCCGCCATCCTCGTGAACAGTCCGAACGGCACGGCGAAGGTCAGCAGGCTCTTCTCCACGTAGGGACGGGCCGAAAGGTCGAAAAGTCCCAACACCGCCCTAGGGTCGGACCGAACGCCTTCCGCAAGCGGTAGGGTGACGATGGCCCCGCAACCCGAGGAGAACGGCGCGGTCACGGCATCGTCCTCCCGGTCGAAGGAGGTCAGGAAGTGGAGGCCCGCGAGGAGGTCCGGCGACGCGAAGAAGATGACGACTTCCGGGTCGACCGGGGAGTGCGGCATGTCGGCCCGGGTGAACAGCCCGTATCTCTTCGGCGCGGGGCGGACGGGCACCTTGGCGAACCGGGCGCGCGCCAGCTCCGGCGTCCTGAGGTACCGCTCGCCCTCCATCTTCCCGGGGATCCCGCACGACAGGAAGTATTCGATCCCCTCCCTCGGCGTTTCGAGAAAGCCCAGGTAATATCCGCCTCCCGGGCACCCGTGGTGCGACGGGGAAAGCGCCACCGGCACCCCTTCCGTCCTCGTCTTCCCGAGGAGGGCGAACAGGCAGACCCTCGCCCCCTCCGGCGGGAAGAGCGTTCCTCTCGGGAGATCGTCCGCGTACCGGAACAGCACCGGGTATTCCGACATGCCGAACGCTTCCATGAATGAACTGATCCGTGCGTTCATGACTCCCTCACTGGTCGGTCAGCGCCCCCAGGCCCACGAATCCGACCTTCGCCATGGTCCTCCCTCCCGTTCGACAAAGGGTTTCCGTCCTTGACCGGCAGCGAAAATACGGGAGAATGATACCATGGTTTCCGCCCCGCTCGAGATGTTGCGGAAGACGCCGATGTTTTCCAACCTTCCCCCCGGGGACCTGGACCGCATCGCCGGGATATCCTCCGTGCGCCATTTCGCGAGACGGGCCCCGGTCTTCCGGGAGGGGGATCGCGCCGACGGTTTTTTCATCGTCGTATCGGGGAGCGTGAAGCTCTTCAAGCTCTCCGAGGACGGGAAGGAGCAGGTCCTTCACATCCTCGAGGCGGGCCAATCCTTCGCGGAGGCGACGATCTTTGAGGGCGGGGTGTACCCCGCGGCCGCCGAGGCGCTCCGCGACAGCGACCTTCTCTTCCTCCCGAAGCGCCCCTTCATCGAACTCCTCGAGAAGAATCCGAAGATGGCGCTCCGCGTGCTCGGGTCCCTGTCCAAGTGGCTGAAAAGAATGACGGATCTCGTGGAGAACCTCGCGCTTCGGGACGTGGAGGCCCGCCTGGTCTTTTTCGTGTCCGAAGAGATGAAGCGCCTGGGCCTGCCGCTCCGGGACGGGGCGGTGTATGAGATCCCCGTCGGCAAGAACGTCCTGGCCTCCCGGCTGGGGACGGTTCCGGAAACCTTCTCCCGCACGTTGAAAAAACTGCAGGAGGAGGGAAAGATCCGCGTCCAGGGGAACCGGATCCGGATCCTGAAGGCGGAATCCCTCTTCGGCGCGCTGGCCCGCTGATTATTTTACGGCCCGGGGCGAGGCCTCCCAACCTGGATCCCGGGATGCGCGAAGGGGGGTGTGTCGTAGCGCTTCGCAAATCCGGCGATGAAGGCTCTTGCCGGAAGCGGAACCGAGCATCTATACCCCCTCGCGCTCGGGCATCCATGCCCTCCCGTCATCGCCAGGATGGGGTATGCCACGGGTAAAGGAGGAAATGAAGCACTGACCACCCATTACCGGCCCACTCAAAATGGGTTGCGGGGGATGATGTATTTTGTGAAAACGAGGAGGCGTCTTGTGTGCGCGGTAGTCAGCCATGAGTGATTTGACAGGAAAACCGGCCATACCGTTCAACCTTCGAGACAGCAGCGGAAAAACTCACCTTCTCGAAGACTATAGGGGAAGTTGGCTTTTGATGGTGTTTCATCGCCACCTTGGCTGACTTCCTTGCCGGGCGCACATCACGCAGTTGCGTGATCATGAAGAGGAATTCCGCAGGCGGAA
>DATEXR010000022.1 GCA_035256765.1 Candidatus Deferrimicrobiaceae bacterium
TCCCCCTCGGTCCTTCCTCCTGTCCCTCCTCACGGGGGTCACGCGGACGGACCCCGTCACCGGGTTCCTGTCGCAGACGGCCGCAACCCCGAACGCCTCGAAGACGTTGCCGGGGGTCAGGACCTCCCCGGGACGCCCGACCGCGCGGATCTTCCCCCCCGCGAGCAGGACGATCTTCTCCCCGTACTCCGCGCACAGCGAAAGATCGTGCGAGGCGATCAGGGCGGTGACGCCGCGCGACTCCGAGAGGCGCGTGACGATCTCGTAGAACGCGACCCGGTGGTAGATGTCGAGGAACGCCGTCGGCTCGTCCAGAAGCATCACCTTCGCCCCCTGGGCGATCGCCCTCGCAAGGGCGGCCCGTTGCCGCTCCCCCGCGGAGATTTCGCCCAACCCCCGGGTCTTCAGCCCCTCGAGGGAGGTCATCGCAAGCGCCCGGGCGACCTCCTCCCGGTCCAGGGCCGTCGCCTGTCCGAAGAACCCGTAGTGGGGAAACCGGCCGAGAAGCACGTAATCCTCCACCGACATCGGGAAATCGAAGGGCGGGTCCTGTCCCGCCACCGAAAGAATCCTGGCCATCTGCCTTCTCCCGTACGAAGAGGGGGGGCGCCCCAGGACGGTCACCTCCCCCGCATGGGGTCGATGCAGGCCCGAGAAGATCTTCAGAAGCGTGCTTTTCCCGGCGCCGTTCGGCCCCAGAAGGATGGCCACTTCCCCCTCGCCGACGCGAAGGTCGACTCCGGCCAGCACCTCCCGCTCCCCGTACCGGAAGGTCACGCCTCTCGCGGCCAGAAAGTCGTCTCTCACGGCTTTCCCCTGTCGCGGCGGAGGAGATAGAGGAAGAAAGGCGCCCCGGAAAGGGCGGTGACCGCTCCCACCGGGAGTTCCCCGGAGGGACCCGCGGTCCGGGCCAGCACGTCCGCCACGATGAGGAACGTCCCCCCGAGGAGAAAGGCGGCCGGCAGCAGGCGACGATGGCCCGAGCCCACGATCGCCCTCGCCCCGTGCGGCACGATGAGCCCCACGAACCCGATGAGGCCCGAGATCGCGACCACGGAGCCGGCAAGAAGGGAAGCGGTGAGGTACACCGCGGTCTTCACCTTCTCCACCGGCAGTCCGCTCTGGAAGGCGGCCTCGTCGCCCAGGAGC
>DATEXR010000023.1 GCA_035256765.1 Candidatus Deferrimicrobiaceae bacterium
CCCTGCCATCGGGTTTCCCGTTCGGCTCGTATCGTAAGGGCCAAGCAAGATCCATTCCCGATGGCGCTGGTTGCGCCGTAGATACCGCAGGGTGACGGGGTAGGAACGTCGGAGAACGGCGTGGGAAACCGGGACGCGGGATTTCCCGCGCCCGTTCAGTGCCGGAGGATCCGGGAGAGGAACAGCTGGGCGCGATCGGACCGGGGGGTGCCGAAGAACTCCTCCGTCGTGGCGTCCTCGACGATGCGCCCTTCGTCCATGAAAATCACGCGGTGGGCCACGTTCCTCGCGAACCCCATCTCGTGGGTCACCACCATCATGGTCATCCCTTCCCTGGCCAGGTCCTGCATCACGGCGAGGACCTCCCCGATCATCTCGGGATCGAGGGCCGACGTCGGCTCGTCGAAGAGCATGCAGATCGGGTCCATCGCGAGGGCCCGTCCGATCGCCACCCGCTGCTGCTGCCCGCCGGAGAGCTCGCCGGGATTTTTCTGATCGAAGTCCTTGAGTCCCACCCGCTCGAGGAGGGCTTGGGCCTTCCGGAGCGCCTCGTCCCTGCTGCGGCCCAGGACCTTGATCTGCCCGACCGTCAGGTTCTCGACGACCTTCATGTGGGGGAAGAGCTCGAAGTGCTGGAACACCATCCCCACGTTCGAGCGGAGCTTGGGCAGGTTCGTCCCGGGAGCGCCCACGCCGATGCCGTTGACGAGAATTTCGCCCTTCTGGAAGGGCTCCAGCCCGTTGACGCATTTGATGAGCGTCGATTTCCCCGAGCCGGAGGGTCCGCAGATCACGACCACCTCCCCCTTTTCCACCTGGGAGGTGCATTCCGCGAGAACCTGGAAGGCTCCGTACCACTTGCTCACGTCTCGGATCTCGATCATGGCCATGGGCTCATCCCCCCGGTTGCGTCAACGGACAACGGCGAGCTTTTTCTGCAGCCTCTTCACGATCGAGGACAGGGTATAGCAGAGGGCGAAGTAGATAACCGCGGAGAACAGGTACATCTCCACGGGCCGGTTGTAGTTCTTTCCCGCAATATCCGCGGCCTTGAGCAGGTCCTTCGCGCCGATGGCGTACACAAGGGAGGTGTCCTGGAAGAGGATGATCGTCTGGGTGAGGAGCACGGGGAGCATGTTCCGTAAGGCCTGGGGAAGCACCACGAGGGCCATCGACTGCCCGTAGGTCATGCCGAGGGCGTAGGCCGCCATGACCTGGCCCTTCGCCACGCTCTGGATGCCGGCGCGCATGATCTCGCTGTAGTAGGCCGCCTCGAAGGCGGTGAAGGTGATGAGCGCGGAGTACTCCGCGCCGATCGGTTTCCCGATGATCAGCGGGATCACGAGGAAGAACCAGAGGATCACCATGAGCAGCGGGATGGAGCGCATGAGGTTCACGTACGCCGATGCGGCCGCGGACAGGGGCCGGCTGCTTCCCAGCCGCGCCATGGCCAAAAGCGTGCCGATCACGATCCCCCCGCTCATCGCGATCAGGGTGAGGTTGGCGCTGAACTTCAGGCCGGTCCAGAGGAACGGGAGGCTCGGTTTGATAACGCTGAGATCGAGCTGGCCCAGCATCCCCACGCGCCTCCTACTTTGCCGCAGCGATATAGCCAGGCACGCGGCTTCTCTTTTCGATGAAGGCCATCATCCGGTTCGCGATGAAGGCGCAGACGAAGTAGAGGACCGTGACGGCCAGGTAGGTCTCGATCCCCTGCTCGGAGTCCTCCTGCATCTGGCGGGCCTGGAAGGTCAGCTCCAGCACCCCGATGGCGAATGCCACGGAGGAGTTCTTGAACACGTTCATGAACTCCGAGGTGAGCGGCGGGATGATGATCCGGAACGCCATGGGAAGGAGAACGTACCGGTAGGTCTGGGGGAGCGTGAGGCCCATGGCCAGGCCGGCCATCCGCTGCCCCCGGGGGAGGCTCTGGATCCCTGCCCGCACCTGCTCGGCGATCCGGGCGGAGGTGAACAGCCCGAGGCAGACCGTCGCGGTGACGAACTCCTTGGCCGGCATCTCCTGCTTGACCCAC
>DATEXR010000024.1 GCA_035256765.1 Candidatus Deferrimicrobiaceae bacterium
CGCCTCTTCGTGGGAGGGGTCGTAGGCCAGGATCTGCCGCCAGGTGGCGATGGCCGACTCGAGCCGGCCCTCCCGGTAATCCGCCAGCCCTTTCTCCATGAGGTTCACGGAAAGTTTGTCGATGCTGGCTCTCAGATCCCCCTTCGCGAACGAGAGGATTCTTTCTTTCAGTGCGGGGTGGGAGAGGAACGCAAGCGCGGCCATCCACCGCTTCCCTGCCTCCTCCGGCCGGCCCAGCCGCTGCGCCTCGTCCCCGCTTTTCTTGAGCCCTTCGAGGGCTGCGGAGAAGTTCTCCTCCACGCCGGGATGGCCCGGCTTCTCCTTCCATGCGACGGTGAAAAGTTCCAGGGCCCGCTCGAATTTCCCCTGCTGCATCATGGCAAGCCCTTCGAGGTAGTTGCTCTCCGCGGCCGGGACGGCGGGGGCACGGGGCGGGACGGGCGCGGGAGGAGGAACCGGCGCAGGAGCAGGAACCGGCTCAGGAGCAGGAACCGGCGCAGGAGGTGGAATGGGCGCAGGAGGAGAAATGGGCGCGCCAGGAACCCCGGGGAGCTGCGGGACCGTCCTGGCGGCGCAGCCGCAGAGCAGCAGGGCGGCCAGGCCGAAGATCGCGGACCGAGTGGGAGCCTTCAAAGGGCCATTCCCCTCCCGCGTGGGGTGTCGAGGCTCACCGCTTCCATCGGCGGCAATTCCCGCACCATCCGGACGAAGGCATCCGTCAGTTCCGGTGAGAACTGGCTGCCGCGGAACCGAAGGATCTCCTCGAGCGCTTCCGCGCTCGTCAACGCCTTCCGGTACGGACGGGACGTGGTCATCGCGTCGAATGCGTCGGCGATCGCGATGATCTGCGCGTGGACCGGGATCTCCGAAGCATTCTTTCCCTCCGGATATCCTCCCCCGTTATACCACTCGTGATGGTATCGCACCGCGGGGATGTAGCGGTGGAGGGAAGGCGCCATCCGGAGGATGTCCGCGCCGTCTTCCGGGTGCCTCTGCATCACCCCGGTTTCCCGGGGGTTGAGCCTCTCCCCTTTCATGAGGATGTCGTCCGGCGTCCGGATCTTCCCGACATCGTGGAAGAGGCACGCTTTTTCGAGGTGTTCGATCTCCTCGAGGGGAAGCTCGGTCCGCCTTCCGAGTTCGCATGCCAGGAACGCCACCCGCGTGGAGTGCCCCAGCGTGTAGGGGTCGCGGGCATCGATCGAGGCGGCAAGGACCCGGACGGTGGCGATGTACGATTCCTCGAGATCCTTCGCGTACCGGCTCAGGCGGTTCTTCTGGGAGAGGATCGTTTCCGCCATCCGGTTGAAATTTCCGGTCAGCTTCCCCAGTTCGTCCCCCGAGCGGTAGGGAATCGGGTGGAACAGCGCCCCGCTGGCAAGCTCGTTGACCCCCGAGGAGAGCTTCTTCACGGGGGTGGTGATGAAGGAGGCGATCGCGAAGGTGCCCAGGAGGGCGATCCCCAAAAACACCGCGGCGGCGAAGGCGATCGACTTCCGGATGTTCCTTTGCGCGGTCAGGATGCTGTCCCGGGAGATGGCCAGCGACACGGTCCCGATGCGCTTTCCCGCGAAGAGAATCGGCGTGGTGAACTCGATCAGCTCTACCCCCCACTGTCCCACTTCGTGGGCCTGGGTTTCCAGGAACGTCCCCAGCGATTTCTCCCGGACCGGGGTGATATAGCTCTTCCCCCGCTCTTCGATCCGGTTGTGCGCCAGGATCGTGTCCCCGGTGTCCCGGATGGAGACGTATTCGATGTCGCCGGAGCTTTTCTTCGTCTCGGAGGTGAGGCTGTCCATGGCCAGGCGGTCGCCCGAGAGGATCGAATATCCGGCCGACAGCGCGACCATGCGGGAGATGGCGACTCCCCGCTGCAGCAGATCGTTTTGAATCGCGTCTTCCGTGATCTCGATCACCGCCGCCGCGATCAGGAAGACCAGCAGGCAGACCAGCGGGAGCAAAAACGCGACGAGCTTCAGGCGGATTCCCGGAGAAAAACGCCTCCGTGCCCCGGTCGCCGGGGAAGGCATTCCCGTGGTTGTCATGATCCACCGATTATATAGGATTTCAGACATTTCCATAAGCGGACCTTTCCTGCGGAACTTTCCTGCATCCGCCCCGCCTCTTCGGGAATCTAATTGTCCAAACCCGTCGGAGGAATATGGATTCCATGCCGGAGACCGCTGCGCCAAAGAGCAACGGGACGGATCGACCGATCGGCTGGGGGCACGCGGTGCTCAAGGTCCGCGATCTCCTCCGGTCGGAGCTTTTCTACACGGAGGTGATCGGGTTTGGGGTCGTAGGGCGCCGAACGGGGATGACTTTCCTCTCCTTCGGAGGGCCCCACCACGACCTGGCCCTCTACGAGGCGGGCCCCCGCGCCCAGATGCCGGGCACCGGCAGCCTGGGGGTGGTTCACCTGGCGTTCGCGATGGAGGACGAAAGCGCTCTCCGGCGGTTCTACGCCTTCCTCAAGGGAAAGGCGACGATCCTGGGCGCCGTTAACCACGTCGTCTTCCGGAGTTTCTACATCGCCGACCCGGACGGATACATCCTCGAGTTTTTCGCCGACGCCCCGATGGGGGAGTGGTCCAACATCCCCAACCCGTTCGACCGGGAGCTTCCGTACAATCCCGGCGGCACCCCACTCGACGACGAGGAGGAGTCCCCGGAAAACTCCCCGGCCGATCCTTCCGGTGAGTTTTCGCCTCGGGGCGGTTCGGGCCGGCAACGGGGACCCGGGGAAGGATGAATATCACCCTTCGCCGCCCGCACAGCTTCCCGCCGTCAGGCGAGCAACGCAAGAACCTCGTTGGATACGAACAGCAGGTTGCCGGGTAGGCGAAGGCGGGTCCCCTCCCGGAGAAGTTTTCCGGTCCGTGTCATCTCGGTGACGGCGTCCCGCAGCGGTTCCGGCGGGGCGCCGATCCTCGTTTCGATCTCCTCCATATCCACCCCTTCGTTCATGCGCAGCCCGAAGATGAGCGATTCCTTCCAGGCGTCCTCGTGGCGGCATGGCCGCTCTTCGATCCAGGGGAGGAGGCCCTCCCGGACGCGGGAACCGTACCCGGCCAGCGAGGGGGGGTTCGCGGTCCGCAAGCCGTAAGGGACCGTTCCCGGGGGGAAGATCAGCCCGTGAGCGGATGGGCCCAGCCCCAGATACCCTTCCCGGCGCCAATATTTCCGGTTGTGCCGGGATTCGGATCCGGGGCGGGCGAAGTTCGAGATTTCGTACTGCCGGTAGCCCGCGCCCGACAGGACCGTTCGCGCCGTCTCGTACATCTGCGCCACCTCCTCGTCGGGGGGGATCGCGACTTCCCCCCGCCCGATCGCCGCGTGGAGCGGCGTGCCCGGTTCCGGGGCGAGGGCATAGGCCGAGACATGGGCCGGCAGGAACGCGATCGTCCTGTCCAGATCGGCCTCCCAATCTTCCGCCGTCTGCCCCGGAATCCCGAAGATGAGGTCGATCCCGAGGGAGGAAAAACCCGCCGAACGGGCCTCCCGGTACGTCCTGCCCACTTCCTCCACGCCGTGGATCCGGCTCAGGGTCCGCAGGGTGGCGGGGGTGAAGGACTGCACCCCGATGCTGATGCGGGTGAACCCCCCCATGGCGAGCGCCCGCAGCCCATCCGCGGTGACGGTTCCCGGGTTCGCCTCGACCGTGACCTCGGCCCCCGGCTCGACGGGGAAGCGTTCCCGAGTCGCAGCGAGGAGCCCGCACAGGGCCTCCGGGGGGAGCACGGTGGGGGTTCCGCCCCCGAAGTAGACGGTATCTGCCGGCGCCTTCGCGTCCTCCGGAAACCGGCGCCGGAACAGGTCCATCTCCCCTACGAGAAGGTCGAGGAACCCGGCCGTTACGTCGGAGGAGGCCGTGATCGAGTAGAAGTCGCAGTAGGAGCATTTCCTCCTGCAGAACGGGATGTGCAGGTAGATTCCCCTCACCGCCTCATTTTCCTCCCGCGCGGGACATTTCGCCAGGCGGGAAACGGAAATTACAAAAGGTCCTACCTGGGGAAGATCCGTCGGATCCCCTTTCCGTCCGCATGAAGTAAGCATACCCCATCGGATTTGCCTCCCGTCGAACGGACCTGGAGGTTTCGGTAGTGGCTCAGTTTGAAATCAAGCCAGGTCTGCTTTTCCCCCCTTGACACGGGATTCTATTTATGTCTGACTATATGCAGAGTCACACCCATCGCCGAAACTGATCGGGCATGACTCGGTCAGGCGGCAATTCCTACGGCCACTTCGGTGGCCGTAGTTGTATCCACTGGAGCACGGATGCACTTGTGCTATATCGATGAGTCTGGGGATACCAGTTCTCTTATAAGCGCAACATCTCCATTAATGCCCGCCCTAGTTGTAGGAGCCATCGTAATTCCTGATGTATCATTATACCAATTGACCATTGATTTTTTGTCTTTAAAGAGGAATTTTTTCCCTAGCATATCGTCATCATCAAAAACGCCTCGTTTTTTAGAGGGTATTTTAACAGAAATTAAAGGGTCAGACCTGAGAAAAAATATTGCTTTGGGAACCAAGAAGGAAAAACGACATGCAATAGGGTTTTTAGATAAGACAATTGATTTAATTTCTAAACATAATGTTAGATTGTTTGGTCGTATCGGGATTAAAGATATTGGTGTATCTATAGATGAAACGTCTATGTATACTGCATCAGTTCAGTATATACATAATTGTTTTCAGCGTTATTTAAGCCAATTGAATAGTGTTGGAATTGTTATAGCCGATAGCAGGAGTCATGCTAAAAATGTTAGAGTTTCTCATTCAATATTCACGCAGAAATTCAAAGTTGGTGGAGATGCCTATAATCGTATATTAGATTTACCTTCTTTCGGCCATAGTGAAAATCATGCAGGGATCCAAATTGCCGACCTTGTATTTTCTGGAATATTTTTCCCAATGGCAGTTCATTCTTATTGCACAGGATACGTATACAATCTCCATGTACGATCTGGTTACAACATATTCAAGCCGCGCTACGCATCGCGCATTGAACCTCTTCTCTTCCGATTTACTGATGCTACCGGACGATGGCGCGGTGGTATGACAGTGGATGACAAACTCGGGAAACGGCCTAGCGGTTTACTTTTCAGATAATATTTTCAAACTGACCCACTACCGAGGTTCCCTCCCCCTTGACAGGCCGGTCGGCTTTGCGATATTCCTATCCCGGTACTGAATCATCATTCATTTTCCTCGCTGCGAACCGCATTTCCTTCCGGGAGGTAGGTATATGTTTCCGAAAATACGCCGGGTTGCCGTTCTGGGAGCAGGCGTCATGGGGTCGGGGATCGCGGCGCACCTGGCCAACGCCGGCATCCCCAGCCTGATGCTGGACATCGTACCCCCGCACCTGACCGACGAGGACAAGAAGAAAAAGATTTCGGAGAAAGACCCCGTTTTTCGCAACCGGTTCGCCGCAAAGGGGCTCGAGGGGATCCGGAAAAGCCGCCCCGCGCTTCTCTACTCGCAGAAGGACGCCGGCCTCATCTCGATCGGGAACCTCGACGACGACCTCCCGAAGGCGGCGGAGTGCGACTGGATCATCGAGGTGGTGCTGGAAAACCTGTCCGTCAAGAAAGCGCTCTACGACCGGGTCGAAAAGATCTGGAAGCCCGGCATGGTCGTTTCCTCCAATACCTCCGGGATCGCGATCGCCCAGATGATGGAGGGGCGATCGAAGGAATTCCGCCGGCACTTCCTCGTGACCCATTTCTTCAACCCGGTACGGTACATGAAGCTGCTCGAGCTCGTCCCCGGCGAGGACACCGACCCGGAAATCCTGCGCGGCATCGCCGAATTCGGGGAGCGCAGGCTGGGAAAGGGGATCGTCTACGGGAAGGACACCCCGAACTTCATCGGCAACCGCATCGGCGTCTTCGCGATGATGGTCGCGATGCACGCGATGAAGGAAAACGCCCTCTCGATCGAGGAAGTGGACAAGATCCTGGGCCCCGCGATGGGGCGCCCGAAGTCCGCGGCGTTCGGCACGGCCGACCTCGTCGGGATCGACACGCTCCTCCATGTATCCGACAACGTCTATCGGAATCTCCCCGGCGATCCGCAGCGGGAGACGTTCCTTCCGCCGCCGTTCGTGAGCGAGATGGTCAAGCGCGGGTGGCTCGGCCGGAAGGCCAAAAGCGGCTTCTTCAAGATGGAGGGGAAGGGCGAGGAGAAGAAGATGTTCGTCCTCGACCACGAAGCCCTCGACTACCGGCCGACCACGAAGGTGAGCTTCCCTTCGCTCGACGCCGCGAAGGGGGAGGAGGATGTGGGGGAAAGGATCCGGAAGGTGATCGACGGCGACGACAAGGCCTCCGCGTACGCCTGGAAGGTTCTCTCCGAGTCCCTCCTCTACGCGGCGAAGCGGATTCCCGAGATCGCCGCCGACGTCGTAAACATCGACAACGCGATCAAGTGGGGGTTCAACTGGGCCCTCGGGCCCTTCGAGACCTGGGACGCCATCGGCGTGGCGGAATCGGCGGCCCGGATGCGCCAGGAGGGGAAAACGATCCCGGAGAACGTGGAGAAAATGCTCGCGGGCGGGATCACGTCGTTCTACCGCCGGAGGGACGGCGTCCTCGAGTTCTACGACTTCGCCGGCGGGGCGTACCTTCCCGCCCCCGTCTCTCCGGACATCATCTTCCTGCCGGCGCTTAAAGAGCGGAACCGGGTGGTGAAAGGAAACCAGGGGGCCACGCTGTACGATCTCGGCGACGGAGTCCTGTGCCTCGAGTTCCACACCAAGATGAACGCGATCGACGCCGACATCGTCGCGATGATGAACGAAGGAGTCGCGCTCGCCGAGAAGGAGTTCGCCGGGATGGTGATCGCCAACCACGCGGAGAATTTCTGCGTCGGCGCGAACCTGATGCTGGTGTTTATGGAAGCGCAGAACAAGAACTTCGACAACATCGAGAAGATGGTCCGGGAGTTCCAGAACGCCTGCATGCGGCTTCGCTATTCGGAAAAGCCCGTCGTGGCCGCGCCGGCGGGGATGGCCCTGGGGGGCGGGACCGAGATCTGCCTGGGAGCCGACCGGATCCGGGCGGCCGCCGAGACGTACATGGGGCTCGTGGAAGTCGGCGTCGGGCTGCTGCCTGCGGGAGGCGGGACGAAGGAGATGGTCATCCGCCACCTCGAGGGGATCCCGGACGGGGTGAGCGCGGACCCGCTCCCCTTCCTCCGGAAGGCGTTCGAGACGATCGGGATGGCGAAAGTGGCCACCTCCGCGAAGGAGGCGAGGGAGCTCGGGTTCCTGCGCCCGTGGGACAAGATCACGATCCAGCGCGACTTCCTCATCCAGGAGGCGAAGAATACCGTTCTCGCCATGAACCGGGAAGGGTACGAGATGCCCCGCCCGCGGACGGACGTCGCCCTGCCCGGCAGGTCGGAGTTTTCCACCTTCGCCTACGCGCTCTATGCGATGAGGGTGGCCGGGCAGATCAGCGAATACGACGAATTGCTCGGGCGCAAGATCGCCTTCGTGATGACCGGCGGAGATGTCCCGCGGGGCACGAAGCTCTCCGAGCAGGATCTTCTGGACCTCGAGCGGGAGGCGTTTCTCTCGCTCTGCGGAGAGGAAAAGACCCAGTCCCGCATCCAATATATGTTGATGAAGGGGAAGCCGCTGCGCAATTAGGTGCACTGGGGGGAGGAACCCCGGGGCGACGTTCCCAAGGAGGATTCCGATGGCAAAGGCATACATCATCTCCGCGGTCCGCACGGCGATCGGCAGGGCGTACCGCGGGAGCCTGAAGGACACCCGGCCGGATGACCTGGGGGCCGTCGCGGTCCGCGGGGCGATCGAGCGGGTTGCGAACCTGGATCCGGCGCGGGTGGACGACGTCATCCTCGGGTGCGCGATGCCGGAGGGCGAGCAGGGGATGAACGTGGCGAGGATCTGCGCCCTGAAGGCGGGTCTGCCCGACTCGGTCCCGGGGATGACGATCAACCGGTTCTGCTCCTCGGGCCTGCAGTCGATCGCCCTGGCGGCGGAGCGGATCATGGCCGGCGCGGCCGACATCATCGTGGCCGGAGGGACCGAGTCGATGACGATGGTCCCCATGGGAGGAAACAAGCCGTCGTTCAACCCCGAGATCGTCGAGAACCGCCCCGAGGTCTTCATGCCGATGGGGCTCACCGCCGAGCAGGTCGTCCGCAAGTACAAGGTGACCCGGGAGGACCAGGACGTCTTCGCCTACCACAGCCACATGAAGGCGCTGGCCGCGATCCGGGGGGGGAAGTTCCGGGAGGAGATCGTTCCCGTGAAGACGACCCTCTATTCCGCGAAGGACGGCGGGAAACCGGTCCCCCGGGAGATCGTCTTCGAGGTCGACGAGGGACCGCGCGCCGACACCACGATCGAGGCGCTGGCGAAACTGAAGCCCGCCTTCGATGCGAAGGGGACCGTCACCGCGGGGAACGCCTCCCAGGTGAGCGACGGGGCCGCCGCCGCGGTGGTGGTTTCGGAGAAGGCCTTGAAAAGCCTCGGGGCCGAGCCGCTGGCCCGTTTCCTGGGTTTCGCGGTGGCCGGCGTGGCGCCCGAGATCATGGGGATCGGCCCGATCGAGGCCGTGCCGAAACTCCTCAAGCGGCTCCGGATCAAGCAGGCGCGCATCGACCTGGTCGAGTTGAACGAGGCGTTCGCGGCCCAGTCCCTCCCCGTCATCCGGGAGCTGGGGCTGGATTCCGACCGGGTGAACGTGAACGGAGGGGCGATCGCTCTCGGACACCCGCTGGGGTGCACGGGAGCGAAGCTCACCGCCACGCTGCTTCACGAGATGAAGCGCCGCGAGGCGAAACTGGGGCTGGTCACCATGTGCATCGGCGGCGGAATGGGCGCCGCGGGGCTTTTCGAAAGGGCTTAGTACTCCGTTTCACAAATACGGTTGCATTCGAGCGCCGCTGCATCCGCTCCCGCTTTGTTGCGCTCCTTGCGCTCAGGGGGGACACTCCTGATGGGCGGGGACACTCCTCTCCCGCATCCCGGAGATGAATCAGGAATGTCCCCGGTGGGAGTGTCCCCCCCATCCTCAGTCGCGCGCCTTCGCCTAGGCGCGGCGCATCGACGCTCTCGGCGCGACACCGCATTTATGAAGCGGAGTACTTAGCGTTGTACAACGTACCGGCGTGGTTGCGCTATAATTTTGCGATGCCCCTTTCCCGGATGACCTGCCCCTCCTGCGGGGCGGATCTTGTCTACGATTCCCACGAGGCGGTCAAAGGCCCGGACGGGACGGCAATATGCCCGTACCGGGGCCGGGGGAACCCCGAGCTGCGGGCGGCCCACGACCTGATCTATTTCGGCAAATGGAGGAAGATGGACGCCACGACCGCCGATATCCGGCGGGCGTACAACCAGATCGGAAGGCACCTGAAGGCGATCGGCAGGATCCTGGAAACGAAGGATCTCCCCGCGGCGAAAAGGGATCTCGGCAAGGCGGTCGAAGCGCACCATGCGGGGGATCCCGCGGGAGAGTCTCCGGACGCCCTGCGGTTCATGGACCACGCCCTCTCCTACGCCCACATGGCGATCGACGGTCTTCTGCACGAGGAGGGGCTGCCCCCCCACGACCCCATGGAATTCTCGAAATGGTACGACGCGGTGGAAGTGCCGTTCAAGGAGGAGTGGTGACCGGTACAGGAACCTGAGGAGGAAACCGATGATAACACTCAATCGATATCCCAGGGAGATCATGCTGCGCGACGGTGCGCGGCTCACCCTGCGCCCGATGGGCCGGGAGGACGCAGACCGGCTCTGGGAATTCTTCTGCCGGATCCCTCCGGAAGACAAGATGTATTTCCGGGTGGACGTGGACCGAAAGGAGATGGTGGAACGGTGGGCGGAACATCTCGACTACGATTCGGTGCTCCCCATCCTCGCCCTCGAGGAGGACCGCGTGGTGGGGGATGCCACCCTCCACAGGAACAAGACCGGCTGGAAGCAGCGCGTCGGGACGGTCCGGATCCAGATCGCTCCGGATTTCCGGCAGCGGGGCCTGGGCATGTCGATGATCCGGGAGATGCGGCACCTGGGCGAGAAGGCCGCCCTGCACTACCTCATGGCGGAGGCGATCGAGGAGCAGCAGCCCGCGATACGGGCGTTCGAGAAGATGGGGTTCGAGCGCGTGGGCGTGTACCGGAACTTCGTGAACGACCAGAAGGGCGCTCTGCACAATCTCGTCGTGCTGCTGTACCACATGGCGTATTCCGAGGAGGGGATGTCCTTCTGATTCCCCGCGCATCTTTCCCTCAAGTTTCCCCGGCGAACGGCCGATAAAGGGTTCATAGGATGGCCGGGAGTCAGTCAACCCCAACCGGATAGGGGGCCTTAGGGACAAAGGCCCCCCATTTTTTTTGACGGGGGGGGGCGGGCCCGCATATCATGGAAACTCGTGACGTGAGGGGGGCGGCCGGGACTCATCCATGGGGAATCCATCCTTTTTCCAGCGCGCCAAGCGGTTCCTGCTGGGAGCTCCCCGCGACCTGTTCGATCCGAAGATCTTCCACAAGATCTCCCTGATCGCCTTCTTCGCCTGGATCGGCCTGGGCGCCGACGGGATCTCCTCGTCCTGCTACGGTCCCGAGGAGGCGTTCCTCGCCCTCGGCCACCACACGGTGCTGGCCCTGTTCGTGGCCGTCGCCACGGTTTTCACGATCTTCATCATTTCGGGAAGTTACGCGCAAATCATCGAGGTGTTCCCCTCCGGGGCGGGCGGATACAACGTCGCCTCCAAGCTGCTCGGGGAGAGGGCAGGCGTCGTCTCCGGATCGGCCCTCGTCATCGACTACGTTCTGACCATCACGATCTCCGTTGCCGCGGGGGCCGACGCGGTCTTCAGCTTCCTCCCCCTTGCCTGGGTTTCCTTCAAGTTCTGGTTCATCGCCGCCGTGATCATGACGCTGATCTGGCTCAACCTGCGCGGCGTGAAGGAGTCCGTGACGATTCTCACCCCCATCTTCATGGCGTTCATGCTGAGCCACATCCCGCTCGTCCTCTACGCGGTGGGGCACCATGCCGCCGAACTGCCCGAGGTGGCCAACGCCGTGTCCACGGACCTGTCCGGGGCGGTCCGGGAAATGGGGTGGCTCGGTCTGGGGGCGATCCTGGTGCGCGCCTACACGATGGGGGCCGGCACGTACACGGGGATCGAGGCGATCAGCAACTCGATGCCGACGCTGCGCGAGCCCCGGGTCCAGACGGGGAAGAAGGCGATGCTGTACATGGCCGTCTCGCTCTCCTTCATCGCCGGCGGGATCATCCTCGGGTACGTGTTGAACGACGTGCAGCCCGCGGAGGGGAAGACCCTGAACGCCGTGCTCTTCGGAAAGCTTCTGGGGCCGCTGTGGGGGTCAGGCACGGGGGACGTGGTGGTGGCGTTCGTCATGGCCTCGGAGGCGGCCCTCCTGTTCGTGGCCGCCCAGACCGGGTTTCTCGGCGGTCCGCAGGTCCTCTCGAACATGGCGATCGACTCCTACATGCCGCACCGGTTCGCCCACCTCTCCGAGAGGCTGGTGGCCAAGTACGGCATCTACTTCATGGGGGGGATGGCGTACCTGATGCTCTACATCACCGGGGGGTCGGTGAAGTACCTCATCATCATGTACTCCATCAACGTGTTCATCACCTTCTCCCTCTCCCAGTTCGGGATGTGCGTGCACTGGTGGAAGGACCGCCACGAGGCGCAGGGGTGGAAGTCCGGGCTCGGGATGAACGGCGTCGGGTTCCTGCTGACCGCCTCGATCCTCTGCCTGACGGTCTGGATCAAGTTCCCGGAAGGGGGATGGGTGACGCTGCTCATCACGGGGTCGTTCATCGTTGCCAGCTTCCTGATCCGGCGGCACTATCGGAAGGCCCAGGGGCACCTTCGGCGGCTGGACGAACTGCTGCTCCAGCTCCCCACGGTCACCGTGCCGGCCGTCCAGGAGCCTGCGATCCGGCGGGACGCCCCCACGGCCGTGATCATGGTGTCCGGGTACAACGGCCTCGGCATGCACGTCTTCTTCTCCATCGTCCGTTCGTTCCCGGGGACCTTCCGGAACTTCGTGTTCCTCTCGGCGGGGGTCATCGATTCCAGCACGTTCAAGGGGGCGGCCGAGATGGAGAATCTGGGCAGGGACCTGAGCAAACAGCTCCAGAACTACGTCGAGTTCGTCAAAGGGCACGGGTATTACGCGGAGGCGCGCTGCGAGGTGGGGACGGAGGTGATCGAGATCATCGGCCACCTGGCCGAGGGGGCCGCCGCGGATTTCCCCAACGCGGTCTTCTTCGCGGGGCAGCTCGTGTTCAAGGAGGAGGGATTCTTCAACCGGTTGCTCCACAACCATACCGCGTTCCTTTCGCAGAAGAAGCTGGTGTTCGCGGGGCTGCCGATGATCGTCATGCCGGTCCGGGTGTTGTAGGGGTCCGCCGGTTGGATTCCTAAGGGAAATGGGGTAGAAAGGGAGCAGGAACCCGATGACGGGACGGGAGGTCGGAAAGGAGATGGCGGTAAGGGCATTCGGCGGACTCCTCCTCGCGCTCGCCCTGTCCTTTGCGCTGCTTCCGGTTCCCCCCGCGGCCGGGGAAATGACCACGGGCTCCGGGGCCGATCCCCATTCCCACTTCCAAAATCCCGCGAGTTGCCCCCATTGCCACGTCTCCCCGGGGGCCGCGCAGGACCCCGAACGGTTCGTCCCGGGGTCGGACTCGTTCTGCCTGGATTGCCACTCCCTCGACGGACTCGGGGTGATCCACCCGCGCCACATCCGGCCCGCGGACAAGGCATACGGCATGAAGGTTCCGGACGATTTCCGACTGGACGTCGAGGGAAGGATATTCTGCCTTACCTGCCATAATGCGCACGGGCCGTTTCTCTCCCCGACCCGGGCGTACGCGGCGCAGGAGCCGGCGAATCGGGGCGCTCCGGCGGGGACGAAGCCCGTCTACCGGACCTACTACACGAGGCGGTCCGATCCCGGGCGCGGGTTCGTGGTGCTGTGCGAAGGGTGTCACGGAAAGCAATGAGGCAATCTCCCCATCCCCATGTCCGGCGACGGAGCAAGCTGGTCAACCCCAGGCTCCAGGGAGGGGCGGCGATCCGGATCGCCGTCATCGTCTTTGTCTTCGGTACGCTGATCGCGTTCCTGCTGTTCCGCGACATCCGGCAGGCTCTCTGGGATGCCTCCTACAGCGGCCACTTCGTTTTCCCGACGTCCTTCCGGGTCGTGGGGGGGATCCTCGTCCGGCGGCTCGTCGTCCTGTTCGCCCTCGTCTTCGCGGGGGGGTCCCTGGCGTTTTTCTGGCACGTGCGGGGGATTCGCCGGGGGATATCCCGTCTGGTGGAGGTGTTCGAGGCTTCGGCGACGGGGGACCTCTCCTCCCCGGTGGGCGTCCCAAGCCCCGGAGGGATCATCGATTTCGAGAGGGAAATCGACGACGTCCGGTCCTACACCCTCGGTCTGATCGACGAAGTCCGGGGGGAGGTGGAGGCCTTGCGGACCTCCGTTCTTTCGGAGGAGGAGTTTGCAAGGAACTGGGAGGATCTCAAGGAGAAGATCGGGAGGATCGTCCGGTGAGCCCGACGCGATGGGGGCGGACTACTCCGGCCCGCTTCGACGCTTTCTGGAGAAGGTTCCTTCTTTCCTGGCTGGCCGTTTCCGGGCTGGGAACGCTTTTCCTGTTTCTCGTCCTTTACCAGTTCTTCTCGTCCCCTCTGACGGGCGGATACCGCTCCGTCTTCTACGTCCTGCGCCATCTGGCGGAGTCCCTGGCTTCGGTCGTCGCCCTTTCCATGCTGGCCTATGTGCTCCTCGTCGGCGGGGCCGCGGGCCTGCTCTGCATTTCCTTGCTCTACAAGATCGCCGGGCCGATCTACGGGCTGGAGAAAGCGTTGGAGAACTGCCTCGACGGGGAGCCGATCAAGCCGTTCTTTGTCCGCCACGGCGACCTGGTGCCGGAGCTGGGCGCGGCGTTCAACGGTTTCGTGGGCCGGCTGCGGGAGGACCGGCAGAGGTGGATACGGATGCTGGAGAACGCGGATCGACTCTGTCTGCAGGACCGGGAGACATGCCGCGCCGAAAGGGAGAAGGCCCTGGCCGAACTGGAAATCCTTCTCTCCCGCTACCGCTGAAGGGAAGCCGGCGAGGAGAGGCGTGGTTCGGGGATTCGGCGCAGCGCATCGACCGTCCTGCCGCGCGGCGGTGCGCAGGATCCGGGGGCCCCGGTCTTGTCGGGCGATGGTTTTTTTGAGAAGATACGGGAAACGGAATCGGGAGCGTACGGCATATCCTCGAAGGAGGTCGGCAAATGAAGACGATCCGGAGGGCGGGCTGGTTTGTTTCGTTGGCCTTGATGATGGCGTGCTGGATGGGAGTGCTCGGGTCGATCCGGGGAGAGGCGCTGGCAGGCGTCATTGCGTCCCACGGGTCGGACGGCGTAACGGTCAGGGACGCAGACATCGGGAAGATCCAGGCGTTCCTGGAGCAGAAGATCGTCCTCCAGAAGCTCACGGATTACGGGGTCTCGGCGGAGGAGGCGATGGCCAAGATCCGCGCCATGAGCGACCGGGACCTGCACCGCCTGGCCTCCCTCAGCGACCGGATGGCCGAAGGAGCGGACAGCGCCCTGGGCTTCCTGATCGGCGTGGCGATCCTGATCATCCTCATCATCGTGGTCATCAAGCTGATGAACAAGGAGGTCGTGATCCGCTGAAAACGACGGAGAGACGCCGCATGGGCGCCGCCCTGCTCGCGGGCGGCGCCTTTTTTGTTCTGGGCGGCTGCGCGCGCAATGACGGCTTCCGGGGGTGGTCCGCCCCGACTCCGGGAATGGAGACGCGCGCCCCGGCGGCCGGTTCGACCGTGATCCCGGGAGTCCCCTTTTTGCCCCAGGAGGAGAATACCTGCGGCCCCTCCTCGCTCGCGATGCTCCTGCGGTTCCTCGGGCGGGACGTGCGGACCGGGGAGATCGTGCGGGAGACGATGACCGCGGGGCTCAAGGGTACGCTCATCACCGACCTCGCGGCGGCGGCGAGGCGTCGGGGGTTCGAGGCGGAGGTCGTGAATCTCACCCTCGCGCGCTTGCGGGAGAAGATCTCGGAGGGAATCCCCGTGATCCTGCTGGTGGACCTGGGGACCTGGGTATTGAGCCGCCCGCACTACCTGCTGGCCTTCGGCGTGACGCCCGACGGGGTGGTGGCCCATTCGGGCAGGCAGGAGGGGAAGGTGATCCCTTTCTCCACGCTGGACGCGCAGTGGGCGAAGATGGGGCGGTTGGCGATCATCGTGCGACGGGGGGCGGGTTGACGGGCCGGAAAGCGGGTCCGCTCCGTCGTCGTCCCCGGGTTTTCCGGCGGGCGCTTTTCCTTTTTCTCCTCCCGGCGGTCCTCACGGCGGCCGGGTGCGGAAGGATGCCCCGCATCATCGTTCTCACCGACCCCCTGACCGCGGAAGAGCACCTCGCACTCGGCGTGGCGTACGAGCGCAACGGGGAGTTCGACCTGGCGGTCCGGGAATACGAGCGGGCCCTACGGAAGGAGAAGGACTTTTTCCAGGCCCGGGTGAACCTCGGCAACGCCCGGCTGGCGAAGAAGGAATACGGGAAGGCCGAGGAAGAATACCGGAAGGCCCTGGAGGTCCGGCCGGGCGATCCCGAGGCGACCAACAATCTCGCGTGGGCGGCGATTTTTTCCGGGGAGCGGATGGAGGAGGCCGCGGCGAAGATGGAAGCGGTCCTCTCCCGCCCCGAAAACCGCACCGCAACGCTTTTCGACACGCTGGGAGTGCTGCGGAAGCGCCTGGGCCGGACGGCCGCCGCGGATGAGGCGTTCACCGAGGCGGAAGCCCTCTGCCTCGGGGAACGGGGGTGCCCCGCGGAGACTCTCCGGGAGATCCGGGACCACCGGGAGGAACGTGACGGGCGGGTCCCCTCGCCGGCGGCGCCCCCTCTGGTACAATGAAACCATGATGCTCGACTCGTGTATCGCAACCGCCCTTGGGGCGGCCTCCCGCCCCGGGACGATGCCCCGGGCGGGCGGGTGACCGGAGCGATTCCTTGTTCCCACCCATTCACCCGGATCTTCGGTTCCACAATTACGCCTCGTACCTGCGGAGGCGGATCGGCGGGCCGGCGGTGCGGATCAGCGTCGACGGCGGGTTCACCTGCCCCAACCGGGACGGCACCCGGGGCAAGGGCGGATGCCATTACTGCAACAACGACTCCTTCACCGGCGGGATCCTGTTCCCGGGACTTCCCGTCGAGGAACAGGTCCTGCGGACGATTCACTCTCCCGGGAGGCATCGGAGCGCCCAGCGCCTCCTGGTCTACTTCCAGCGATACAGCAACAGCTACGCGCCCCCGGAGGAGCTGAACCGGCTCTACCGCGCCGCCTTCTGCCATCCCGACGTCGCCGGGATCATCGTGGGCACCCGGCCCGACTGCCTCGGGCCGGAGGTGCAAGATGTGCTGGAGGGGATCGGGCGGACCGGGTACGTCTCGGTGGAGATCGGGCTCCAGTCGAAGTCCGACGCCGTCCTCGCAAGGATCAACCGCGGGCATACCGTCGACGAGTTCGTGTCCGCCGTCGCCGCCGTGCGGTCCCGGGGGATCGACACCGGGGTCCACCTGATCTACGGCCTTCCGGGGGACACGCGGGAAAACTTCGTGGAGACGGCCGGATTCCTCTCCGGCCTCGACGTGCAGGGGGTGAAGCTGCATCACTTCCATGTCGTGGCCGGAAGCGCCATGGAGCGGGAGTGGAAGAGGGGAGCGCTGAAGGTGCCGGAATACAAGGAGTACGTATCGGCCTGCGCGGACTTTCTCGAACGGCTCTCCCCCGAGATCGCCGTGCTCCGGCTGATCGGATCGGCTCCCTCCGGGACGCTGATCGCCCCTCTGTGGGAGAAGGGGGGGAGGGAGATGGCGCGCGACGTGGCGGCCGAACTACGCCGGAGAGACACCTGGCAGGGCGCTCTCCGCTAGTGCACCGTCTCGCAAATACCTTGGCATTCGAGCGCCGCTGCAGGGGGCCGGTCCCTCGCTCCCGCTTCGTTGCGCTTCTTCCGAGGGGGACACTCCTGGTGTATTCACCGAGAAAAAAAAGAGTGTCCCCCCCCATCCTCAGTCGCGCGCCTTGCTGGCGCGGCGCATCGACGCTCTCGGTGCGTCAAGCTATTTACGAGACGGTACACTAGGGCGGAGAAAAAAGGAGGGAGCATGGGCGACCCGGAAAGGGAGTATCTTCCCCACTCCTCCCGCTGCTTTGTCTGCGGGGACGAGAACGGTTGCGGGGTGCGCACCCGGTTCTTCGTCGAGGGGGATGCCGTGCGGACGCGGGTGACGCTTCCCCGGCACGTCAACGGGTACAAGGATGTCGCGCACGGGGGCGTCATCGCGGCCCTCCTGGACGAGTCGATGGGGTGGGCGGCCACCGTGTTCGGGGAGAGGCACCCGATGTACCTCACGGGGGAACTGACCGTGAAGTATCTTGTTCCGGTTTCCGTCGGGGAGGAGATCGAGATCGTGAGCCGCCTCGAGGAGGACTCGGGGAGGATCGCCTACAGCACCGGGGAGCTTTTCTGCGGGGGAAAGGTCTGCGTGAGGGCAAGGGGGAAATTTCTCCCGATGAGCCGGGAGGCGACCGGGCAGGTGATTCCCTACCTCAAGTTCGACCGGTGCCGGAAGTACAAGACGCTGTTCGACTACGCCAAGGAGACGGAGTAAAGCGGGGATCGGGCGTCAACGGCCCGCCGGGGAGCTCATCGGACGCGGATGCGCACCGTGTAGGCGACGGTGTCGGGCGCCGGGCCGGCGGGCAGATCGAAGGGGCCGGGCGTCTCCTCCGGAGGAACCGTCCCCATTTTTTCCAGTTCCGCGAGAAATACGCCGGCGCGATCGACCGGAAGAACGACCCGGATGATCTCGCGAAGAGGAGGCGTCTCCCCGGCTCCGAATCCCCCCGGCACGACCGTTATCTCCCGGCGGAACGTCCCACCCAGACGCAAGGCGGCGTCGGCGATGCGGTCCGCAAGCCCCGCCCGGTCCCCGGGGGCGACCTCGATCGTCACTTCCTTCTCGTAAGGTGGAGGCCGGAGCAGCCTGGACTCCGGATGGGCGAATCCGCGAGGGGCTAAGGCTTCCTCCGCCTGCGGCGTCCCGGGGAACGCGGTTCCGATCGCGCCCCCCCCGGTGCTCACGCGGGTGGCGGGGACCGAAGGGAGTTCCGTCTTGGCCGGGCCGGCCGATTTTTCGGGACGGGGCGCGAAATCGTCCGCGGGTTTCTTTTCCTCGGGCATCGCCGCGGCGGTCTGGCGGCGCGTCTCTTTCTTTCTTGTCTCCCGGTCGGATCCCTCGGTCGGCGGCCTGGCGGGGGCACCCGCCTTCTGCCGGTTCTCCCGCATGCCGGTCGCGGTTTCCGTTTGTCCGCTTCCGACGGAGGCGGGAGGAGGGGGGGCGTTCGAAGACGGCATCTCTTTCTGGACTCCGTAGGCGAGGAGGAAGACCAGCACCACGGCGGCGGCCTCGAGAGGGATCTTGATGTGGGCGGGAAGGAAGAGTTTTTTCCACAACGGTGTTTTCGCCTGTTCTTTCCCGATGCGCAACCTGACCCCCTCGATCAGTTCGGGGGGCGCTTGTCCGGCGGGGAGATTCCGGAGGAGAGTAAGCGTTTCCTTGAGGGCCCTCTCCTCCTCGGCGCACCGCGCGCATTGCCGCAGGTGCTGCGCGATCCCCTCCCTCTCCTGCTCCGGGAGATCCCCGTCAAGGTAAGCGGAGAGACGGTCCCATGTTTTTGCGCATTCCATCCTTCCTACCCGTTACACGACCGGCGCCAGCATCTTGCGCAGCGCCATTCTCGCCCTGTGCAGCTTCGATTTCACCGTGCCCAGCGGGATCCCCGCCGCCGCCGCGAGTTCCTCGTACGTAAATCCCTCCACATCGGACAGAAGCACGAGCAGCCGGGAATCCTCGTCGAGCTTTGCGATCGCCGCTTCCAGGATCCTCCCGGTCTCCCGCGTTTCGACCATCCGTTCGGGGCGGTCCTCCTCCTTGCCGGGAGGCTGGAATGGCGCGTCTTCGTCCCGCGGTTCGCCGGGGGAAACTTCCCTTGCGGCCCGGGCCGTCCGCTGACGGATGCGGTTGAGGCACCGGTTGGTTGCGATGCGGAGCAGCCAGGTGGAGAGCGACGACTCCCCGCGGAACCCCGGAAGATTCCGGTAGGCCGACAGGAATACCTCCTGCGCGATGTCCAAGGCATCCTCCCGGTCGGACAGCATCCGCGCGCAGAAGGCATATACCCGGTCCTGGTGGGCCCTGACGATGGCGTCGAACGCGCCGGGTCTTCCCTCCCGAAAGGCTTCCACCAAAAGGTCGACAGGCCGGGTTCCCGCCTCGCTCGCGCGGTCCTTCGGGTTGCTTGGCGGAGGAGCGGCTGATTCCACGGCTACCCCTTAGGTCTTCTGACAATCGGCGGGGGGCTTCGGTTCCGGAGGATCCGGCCCCGGAAACGAAACCCCTCTCCGTCCGGTTTATTGTACTGCGCCGCCGGTTGCAGGAGGAGGGCCTTTCCTGTATTTTATTTACAGGATCAACGGAACTTTGTACCCGGGTGCAATATCTCAACAAAAAAAGGGGGTTTTCGGTTTGTTTACCCAGTCCGATCTCCTGACGGTTCTTGCGCTGGCGGCCATCGTGCTGGTCGCCGCAATGGCGTTCGCCATCTGGAAACTTCTGAAAACCATCGAGAAATTGGCGAGCCGCGTGGATGAGTCCCTGCAGCAGTTCGAGATGACCGCGGAGGAGATCCGCAAGACCAACGCCGTTTTCCACGAGATCTTGAACCGTTGCGAGAAAGGGGTGGCCAACGTCGAGCATGTGACGGAAGGGGTGCGGAAGTTCCGCAAGACGCTGGATGCGGCTTCGGGGGTCCTGGATTTCGCGGTCCTCCCGGTTCTGGGGACCATGGCCGGGGTGCTGGCGGGCTCGAAGGCCGCCGTGTCCCATGTCGTAAACCGAATATTGCGAAAGGAGGGTCGTCATGGGGAATGAAAGCAGCAATGCGGGAGGGGTGTTCGTGGCGTTCCTTGCCGGCGGCCTGATCGGCGCGGGGCTGGCCCTTCTGTACGCTCCCGTGTCCGGCAAGGAGGCCCGGGTCAAAATCAACGACGTGGTGGAAGACATGAAGAAGAGGTCCGGGAGTTGGACCACCGACATGAAGAAGAAGGTCGATTCCTTCATGGAGGAGGAGAAGGCGATCATCAAGGCCGCCTACGACGCGGGCAGGGAAGCGATGGAGAAGGAAAAGGCCAAGTACGCGAAGACCGAGTAGGCCGGCGTATCCCACTTCCCTCGCTCGGACGAAACCGGCCCGTGGCAAGTACCGCGTAACGATACCGGGGGAGGGGATCTTCCTCCCTCCCCCGTTCTCTCCGTGCGCGCCGGTGGCCGGAGCGGTTCCTACCCCCGGAAGATTCCCTTGAGCATCGCCGTGACGGCGAAAAACGCCGCGGCGAACAGCACGACCGTCGCTCCCGTGGCGGTGTCCAGGTAGTACGAGGCGGCGATCCCGGAAAGGCCGGAGGCGACGGCGATGGCGACGGCCCCCCAGAATGCGGAAACGGCTCCGCGGGCGATGTTGCGGGCGGATGCGGCCGGGACG
>DATEXR010000025.1 GCA_035256765.1 Candidatus Deferrimicrobiaceae bacterium
CGGATTTCCCCGAGAAGTTTCCGCAGCGCGGGGTTCATCTCCAGGAAGGGGAACTCGTCGACGACGAAGTGGTCGCCGATGATGCCGATGTGGAGCGTGCCGATGGAGGAGGTCATCTGGCCGATCCGTTTGTGCAGGCGCTCGAAAAGCTGTTGGATGCGCTGGTGGTTTTCGGGATAGATGGTCGCCGCCTGGATCGTCTGGGCGAGATCCTGGATCACGGCGAAATATTCCTGTCGGTCCTTCATAAGGGCTCCTTCATGCTGCGCAGCAGACCGTCGCAGTGGGATCGCACCGCGAACCTCCGGGCCTTCGCACCCCGTTGCAGGAAGGCGATGGCTTCGCTGCCGCCGATCCGGTACAGTGCGCTGGCCGCGTCGATCCGCGTCTGGTCGACCTTTTTCGAGGAGAAAAACCCCTCCGCGAGGAGGATCTTCCCCAACTCCGGGACCGCTTCGGGAGCCCCCAGTTTCCCGATCGCCAGGATCGCCTCCCGTTTCACCCGGTGTTCGCGGTGCGAAATGGCCTGGATCAGGGGTTCCAGGGCCTGCCGGTCGCCGACGTCCCCGAGGATGGTGCAGAGGTTCCGCACGAAATACCATTTCGGGTGCGACATGCGCTTTCCCGCATCCGGGACGACGGCGGGCCCGAGCCTGGCGAGAATCTTGATCAAGGCCCGCCGCCGGGAGGGGTCCGGTTCGATGAGCAGCCGGTTGAGGAGCGGGGGCGCGGCGATCCCCCCGAATTTTGCCAGAAGGTCGTGGATCGTTTCGACGTCTTCCGGGGGAACATCCCCGGAAAGGCAGAGATCCGCGATCTGCCCGAAGTCGGTTTCCATGACGACGTCCTGAACCCGGCCTCTCCAATCCTCCCGGATGGTTGTCACGAGCGAATCCAGCGTGGTCAGGACGGTGGAAAGGAGGGAGAAGTCCCTCAGGGAGATGAGGTTGGGGATGGCTTTCCGGACATCCTCGAGGAGGTCGAAAAACTCGGACTCCTTTGGCTCTTTCTCCAGCAGTTGAAGCAGAATCCGCAGGTTTTTCCCGCGGACCTCCCGCTCGGAGAACGACTTCTCAACCCCCAGGTCGTCGGCCGTTTTTTTCCCCAGCCTCATGAGGTACGACTTGCGGAGGGAGGAAATATCCTCGAGGAAGTCCCGGTGACTGTCCCGGAGGTATCTCTCCTCGTCGCGGGAGAGGAGGAGTTTCTCGACCGCCTCCCACGTCTTCTGGGCGTAATAATCCTTGACCCTCCTTTTCTCCCGGACCTGCTCCGTGACGCGGTGAAGGAGGGCATTCCCCGTATTGCGCTCGCCCGCCAGGATGCCGAAGGCCCTCCGGAGCCTGTCTCCTCCTTTGCCCTCCAGGGAAACGAGGGTTGCGACAAGATCGAGGAATTCCTCGTCCGTGTGGCCCTCCACGAGGGACCGCGCGATCATCAGGTCGTTCGCGCCGCCCTCTGCCCCTCCACCGGAGTCCGGCCATGCCATTCCGCTTCCCAGCGAGGAAAGGATCTCCTTTTTCTTGTTTTTCGGGAGCGCATTCACGTACATCGTGAGACGGCCCACGATGTTCTGCAGCACCTCCGCCGATATCGGCGATTTTCCGGCGTCGCTCTCCCGCCTGCTCTCCGCCTCACGCGCCCGCCGAAGGATCGCTCTGAGGAGCGTCGGGGTATGGAGGAGATCCTCCATCATATTTTCTTCCTTGCTCTTGTCCGTATAGTCGGCCGTGAGGAGCATCCGCCAGAGGTCCCTCTCGCGGTTCTCGCTCTGGACGGGGGCGGAAGCATCCGAAAGCTTTCGGGACAGCAGTTCCTTGTAGTCGAATGGAGAAAGGGAGATTCCGGCGATTCCGCTCTCCCGCAGGAATTGTTCGGCGGAAACCTGCGTTTTCTCCTCCTGCGATTCGTGGAGGAAACGGAACAGCGAAAGCAGACCTTCGGGAGTGACGGACGACTCGAGCCCCAACGTGGCTACCTGCCGGAGATAGAGGTTCTCCGTCAGGCGGGCGACGAGTTCCTGCCCCCCCCCGAGGAACTCGTTCCGGTAGAGGAACTTGTCGCGCGCGATCCCGAGAAAAAGCCTCCCCTCGGGCTCTTCGGACAGGCGGGCAAGAAGAGCGGCGTGAAATTCGCCCACCCGTTTGGAGAGAATCGGGTGGTCCGTCCCGTAGAGGCCGGCCCAGTGAAAGGTCTTCGCAAGGGCCAAAACCAGCGGCCCGATCGAAGGGCTCCCTTTTTCTGCGGTCTCACCCGTCATTCAATAGAGAATCTCATCTTGTTTCCCGGGAATCAAGGGTTCATGCAACGGAAGGCGATCCGGGCGGGACGACCTCTCGCGGGGCGCGCTTCCGATGATCGGTCCGCCGCCGTGGCGCCGCGCTTCGCCTCCCCCGCCGGGAACCATCGCGTTCGACGGACTCCTTGGGTCCCTCTTACCGTCTCCCGCCGGGCGATGCCGGGCCCGGGGACGGGGGAAAAAGGAGG
>DATEXR010000026.1 GCA_035256765.1 Candidatus Deferrimicrobiaceae bacterium
CGGATTTCCCCGAGAAGTTTCCGCAGCGCGGGGTTCATCTCCAGGAAGGGGAACTCGTCGACGACGAAGTGGTCGCCGATGATGCCGATGTGGAGCGTGCCGATGGAGGAGGTCATCTGGCCGATCCGTTTGTGCAGGCGCGCGAAAAGCTGTTGGATGCGCTGGTGGTTTTCGGGATAGATGGTCGCCGCCTGGATCGTCTGGGCGAGATCCTGGATCACGGCGAAATATTCCTGTCGGTCCTTCATAAGGGCTCCTTCCTGCTGAGCAGCAGGCCGTTGCAGTGGGATCGCACCGCGAACCTTCTGGCCTTCGCACCCCCTTGCAGGAAGGCGATGGCTTCGCTGCCGCCGATCCGGTACAGGGTGCTGGCCACGTCGATCCGCGTCTGGTCGATTTTTTTCGAGGAGAAAAACCCCTCTTGGAGGAGGATCTTCCCCAACTCCGGGACCGCTTCGGGAGCCCCCAGTTTCCCGATCGCCAGGATCGCCTCCCGTTTCACCCGGTGTTCGCGGTGCGAGGTGGCCTGCATCAGGGGTTCCAGGGCCTGCCGGTCGCCGACGTCCCCGAGGATGGTGCAGAGATTCCGCACGAAATACCATTTCGGGTGCGACATGCGCTTTCCCGCATCCGGGACGATGGCGGGCCCGAGTCTGACAAGAAACTTGATCAGGGCCCGCCGCCGGGAGGGGTCCGGTTCGATGAGCAGACGGTCAAGGAGCGGCGGCGCGGCGACCTCCCCGAATTTCGCCAGAAGGTTGTGGATCGTTTCGACGTCTTCCGGGGGAATATCCCCGGAAAGGGCAAGATCCGCGATCTGCCCGAAGTCGGTTTCCATGACGACGTCATGAACCCGGCCTCTCCAATCCTCCTGGATGGTTGTCACGAGCGATTCCAGCGTGGTCAGAACGGTGGAAAGGAGGGAGAAGTCCCGCAGGGAGATGAGGTTGGGGATGGCTTTCCGGGCATCCTCGAGGAGATCGAAAAACTCGGACTCCTTTGGCTCTTTCTCCAGCAGTTGAAGCAGAATCCGCAGGTTTCTCCCGCGGACCTCCCGCTCGTCGAACGACTTCTCAACCCCCAGGTCGTCGAGCGTTTTTTTCCCCAGTCTCATGAGGTACGGCTTGCGGAGGGAGGAAATATCCTCGAGGAAGTCCCGGTGATCGTCCCGGAGGTATCTCTCCTCGTCGCGGGAGAGGAGGAGCTTCTCGACCGCCTCCCACGTCTTCTGGGCATAATAATCCTTGACCCTCCGTTTCTCCCGGACCTGCTCCGTGACGCGGTGAAGGAGGGCATTCCCCGTATTGCGCTCGCCCGCCAGGATGCCGAAGGCCCTCCGGAGCCTGTCGCCTCCTTTGCCCTCCAGGGATACGAGGGTTGCGACAAGATCGAGGAATTCCTCGTCCGTGTGGCCCTCCACGAGGGACCGCGCGATGATCAGGTCGTTCGCGCTGCCTTCTGCCCCTCCTCCGGAGTCCGGCCATGCCATTCCGCTTCCCAGCGAGGATAGGATCTCCTTTCTCTTGTTTTTCGGGAGCGCTTTCACGTACATCGTGAGACGGCCCACGATGTTCTGCAGCACCTCCGCCGATATCGGCGATTTTGCGGCGTCGCTCTCCTGCCTGCTCTCCGCCTCCCGCGCCCGCCGAAGGATCGCTTTGAGGAGCGTCGGGGTATGGAGGAGATCCTCCATCATTTTCTCCTCCTTGCCCTTGTCCGTGAAGTCGGCTAGGAGGAGCATCCGCCAGAGGTCTCTCTCGCGGTTCTCGCTCTTGATGGGGGCGGGAGAATCCGAAAGCTTGCGGGACAGCAGTTCCTTGTAGTTGAACGGAGAAAGGGAAATTCCGGCGATTCCGCTCTCCCGCAGGAATTGTTCGGCGGAAACCTGCGTTTTCTCCTCCTGCGTTTCGTGGAGGAAACGGAACAGCGAAAGCAGACCTTCCGGGGTGACGGACGGCTCGAACCCCAACGTGGCTACCTGTCGGAGATAGAGGTTCTCCGTCAGGCGGGCGATGAGTTCCTGCCCTGCCCCGAGGAACTCGTTCCGGTAGAGGAACTTGTCGCGCGCGATCCCGAGATAAAGCCTCCCCTCGGGCTTTTCGGACAGACGGGCAAGAAGAGCGGCGTGAAATTCGCCCACCCGTTTGGAGAGAATCGGGTGGTCCGTCCCGTAGAGTCCGGCCCAGTGAAAGGTCTTCGCAAGGGCCAAGACCAGCGGCCCGATCGAAGGGCTCCCCTTTTCTGCGGTCTCACCCGTCATTCAATAAAGAATCTCATCTTGTTTCCCGGGAATCAAGGGGTTATACACCAGAGGGCGAAACGGGCGGGACGACCCCTCCGGGTTGCGCTTCCGACGAAAAGTCCGCCATCGTGGCGCCGCGCTTCGCCTCCCCCGCCGGGAACCATCGCGTTCGACGGACTCCTTGGGTCCCTCTTACCGTCTCCCGCCGGGCGATGCCGGGCCCGGGGACGGGGGAAAAAGGAGGACGAACGCGCCGATCGAGAGGGCGCATAATCCCCCGGCCACGGCAAACCCCGCGGCGAACCCGAAACGGGAGATCACCGCGCCGAGGGTCGCCGCCGAGACCGCGAATCCCCCGTAGATGCACGTGTTGTAGCCGCCCATGGCGAGCCCGCGGACCCGGGTGGGAACCGACTCGGACAGGACCGCGCCGATGACCGTGAACGCCGCCGCCATGGTT
>DATEXR010000027.1 GCA_035256765.1 Candidatus Deferrimicrobiaceae bacterium
TCGTGCCGTGGAGAAATTGCTCCAGCGCCTTCATGAGCATCGGGCCCCGCCAGATGACCGGGGAGTCCTCCTCGAGCATGAACCCGATGGAGAGGACCTTGAGCCCGCCGGCATCCGCGGGGAGGATCATCCCGTTCTCGCCCATCAGCTGGTGCTTCGTCAGATTCAGCAGCGTCGGGACCGACGGTCCGTAGATGTCGGCGTCCAGAAGCCCCACCCGGGCCCCCGCCTTGTGGAGCGCCACCGCGATGTTCGCGCTGACCGTCGACTTGCCGACCCCCCCCTTCCCGGAGGCGACCGCCACGATGTTGCGCACCCCCTCCACGGGCCGTCTTCCCTCCATCGGGTCCTTCGCCGCCTTCACGTCCGCGGAGACCCGGACATCCACCGAGGAGACCCCGGGGACCGACAGCACCGCCTTCTCCACCGCCTCCTGCATCTCCGCCTTTTTCGGGCAGGCGGGCGTGGTGAGCACGAGGTCGAGGGAAACGTCCCCGCCGGATACGGCCACATTCCGGATCATGGAAAGACTCACCAGGTCCCTTCCCAGTTCCGGGTCCATCACGCCGGAGAGGGCCGACAGGATGGCTTCCCCGGTCGCGGCCGGCGGGCTTTCCTTCCTCTTGAACAGGGACATCGCATTCTCCTTTTGCTGCATCCTTTCTAAGCGATGATACCACCGGGAGAGACGCCCCGGGCTTGACCGGAGTCAAATTCTCCTTTTTTGATGAAGCGTTCCCCCCCCATCGATTATAGTCAGTAGGATGGCCCAATCGCCCTCGCGACAGATACGACGCGCCGCGGCGGTCATGATGGCGTCGGTATTCGTTAGCCGCATCCTCGGGTACGCGCGGGACGCGGTGATCGCCTACCAGCACGGGGCGACCCCGGAGACGGACGCCTACTTCGTCGCCTTCACCATCCCCGATTTCCTGAACTACCTTCTGGCGGGGGGGGCCCTCTCGATCACCTTCATTCCGATCTTCGCGAAGACCATCGCGGAAAACCGGGAAGAGGAGGGGTACCGTTCTTTCTCCGCGATCGCCACGGTCATGGGGATCGCGATGCTCTTCTTCGTCATCCTCGGCGAGTTCCTCACCGAGCGCCTGATCCCCCTCATCGCCCCGGGCTTCCCGCCGGACCAGATCCACCTCGCGGCGCGGCTCACCCGGATCGTCCTCCCGGCGCAGCTGTTCTTCTACCTCGGCGGCCTCCTCATGGCGGTGCAGTACGC
>DATEXR010000028.1 GCA_035256765.1 Candidatus Deferrimicrobiaceae bacterium
ATCGTGGGATGGATCGAGGAAACGCCGGGACAGGAGCCGTCCGCCGGCGAGATGCGGGACCTCATCCGAACGATCCGGGAGACGAAAGCGGCCGTTGTCTTCGCGGAGCCCCAATACCCCCAGAGGCTCGCCGCGATGGTCGCCCGTGAGGCGGGGGTCCCCGTCCGCATGCTCGACCCGGGGTCTACGGGGTCCGCCGCCATGACGGCGTACGAGGACGTCATGCGGAAGAACCTGCAAACCCTCGCGGAGGCGTTGGGAACCCGATGACGGCCCCGGGACACCATCACACCCTCGAAATCCGGAATCTCTCCGTGCGGGCGGGAGGGACGGAGATCCTCTCGGGGATCAACGCCGACATCCGGTGCGGGGAGGTTACCGCCCTCGTCGGGCCGAACGGCGCGGGAAAAACCACATTGCTCCTGGCCATCCTGGGGCTCGTCCCCTACACGGGGGAGATCCGCTTCTGCCGTGCCGCGGAGCACGGAGAGGGCGCCCCCCGGATCGGATACGTCCCCCAGCGCCTCGACTTCGACCGGAACACCCCGATGACGGTGCTCGACTTCTTCGCCCTTTCCTCCCAGCGCTATCCCGTGATCTTCGGACACTCCGCGCGGTCGAGGAGATCGGCCAGGGAGAGCCTCACCCGCGTGGACGCGGACCACCTGGTCTCCCGCCCCCTGGGGAAGCTCTCGGGCGGGGAACTCCAGCGGATCCTTCTCGCCCTCGCCCTGCGCGACAACCCGGACATCCTGCTCCTGGACGAGCCCGTGTCCGGGGTGGACCTCTCGGGCGAGGCGCTGTTCTGCGACTTCCTCGGCAAGATTCACAGCGAGACCCGGTTCAGTCTGCTCCTCGTGAGCCACGACCTCTCCGTGGTCGGCCGTCACGCCGACCGCGTCATCTGTCTGAACCGGAGGATCATCTGCCAGGGGGCCACGACGGCGATGCTGACCCCGGAAAACCTCGAGGCGATGTACGGCAGCGGAGCGCATCTCGTAAGCCACGGGCCTGCCGAGGAGCACGGGCACCTGCACGGCCCCCCGGCATCCGGGGAAAGCGAGGGGAAAAAGGGATGACCGTGGAATCGCTCCTCGCTCCCCTGTTCTCCGCGATGGGCCATCTTCTCCCGTTCGGCTTCGCGGAGCCGCTTTTCATGAAGCGGGCGATCGTGGCGTTGCTCTGCGTGGCCCCCGCGGCGGCGGCCGTGGGCGTCCCTCTCGTCCACTTCCGGATGGCCTTCTTCTCCGACGCCATCGGGCACTCCGCCTTCACCGGCGTGGCGATCGGCGTGCTCCTCGGGGTGCACCCCCTCCTCACGATGGTCGCCTTCGGCCTGTTCGTGGCGTGGGCGATCACCCTGGTCAAGGGACGCACGGAGCTTTCCCCGGACACCGTCATCGGGGTCTTCTTCTCGACGGTCATCGCGCTGGGGATCGCCGTCATCAGCGCGCAAAAAGGGCTTACGAGGAACCTCCAGGCGTACCTCTACGGCGACCTCCTCGCGGTCTCCGAAACGGAGCTCCTCTGGATGGCGGCGCTTCTTTTCGGCGTCGCCGCCTACCTGTTTCTCGCATTCAACCGGATCATGCTCATCGGCGTCCATGAGGGTTTCGCCAAGTCGATGGGCGTCCCCGTCCGCGCGCTGGAGATCTCCTTCGCCCTCGTCGTCGCCCTCGTGGTCACGACCGCCATCCGGGCGGTGGGGATCCTCCTCGTCACGGCGCTGCTCGTCGTCCCGGCCGCATCCGCCCGCAACATCGCCCGCGGAGCCGTTTCCGCATTCTGGGGGGCCGTCGCCATCGCCGTCGCCTCCGGCCTTTCCGGGATCGCCGCCTCGTACTACCTGGACACCGCCACGGGAGCGACGGTCGT
>DATEXR010000029.1 GCA_035256765.1 Candidatus Deferrimicrobiaceae bacterium
GGGGATCTGAGAGCCAGCATCGACAAACTTTCCGTGAACCTCATGGAGAAAGGGCTGGCGGATTACCGGGAGGGCCGGCTCGAGTCGGCCATCGCCACCTGGCGGCAGATCCTGGCCTACGACCCCTCCCACGAAGAGGCGACGAAATCGTTGCGCACAGCCGCCACCCAGCTCGAGAACCTGAAAAAAATCCCGCCGGCAACCGGGAAATAGCCGGGCGGCCAGGGCCTCTGGCTCGCGGAGGGGTCCTGGTTGCCGGCGGAGCAGCCGAGGAAGGGGGATACGAGCGGAGCTTTCCGGGAGGGAGGTCAAGCGCAGACTTGCGGGTGCATCGCAAGTCGAGCGACGAAGCGAGGAGCCCCCTCCGAGGATGCGGAGCAATAGCCACCCGCGAGCCTCGGGTACCGGGAGGCATACACGGATACATTGCCGTATTCAGGAATCGCGGCGGCGGAAGCAGCAGGGGATGAAAAGTTTTAAGAACGTCCCTATGCTTTTTTGCGGCGGCCGCTCAGGAAGTAGAGGATCGGCACGGTCATCCGGGACAGAAAGAGCGAGGCCACCTCCCCCGCCATGAGCGAAATCGCCAGCCCCTGGAAGATCGGGTCGAAGAGGATGACCGACGCCCCGACGATCACGGCGGCGGCGGTGAGCATCATCGGGCGGAACCGCACCGCACCCGCGTCGATGACCGCCTTGTCCAGCGGCATCCCCTGCTTGAGCCGAAGCTCCACGAAGTCGACGAGGATGATCGAGTTGCGCACCACGATCCCCGCGCCCGCGATGAAGCCGATCATGGACGTCGCCGTGAAGAAGGCCCCCATCAGCCCGTGGGCGGGGATGATCCCCACCAGGGAGAAGGGGATGACCGCCATGATCGTGAGGGGGGTCCGAAACGACTGGAACCATCCCACCACGAGGATGTAGATCAGCACGAGCACCGCGGCGAACGCCAGGCCCAGATCCCGGAAGACCTCGTAGGTGATGTGCCACTCCCCGTCCCATTTCATGGAGAACTTCTCCTCCGTGAACGGCTGGCTGGCCACATAGCGCGACAGCCGGTATCCGCCCGGCATCGTGAGCTTGTCGAGTGCCTCGTTGATTTTGAGGATCGCGTAGACGGGGCTCTCCACCTTGCCCGCCAAATCCGCGGTCACGTACACCACGGGCATCAGGTTCTTGTGGTAGATGCTCTTCTCCGCCGTCTCCTCCTCCACGCGGACGACCTCCCCGAGGGGAACCAGATTCCCCTGGCGACCCGCCATCCGGATCTGCCGCAAGGCCTCCACCCGGGACCGCTCGGCAGGGGGGAGACGCAGGAGGATCGGCACGTCCTCCTGCTCCCGGGGCTGGTGGAGGAGCCCCACCTCCGTCCCCTCCACGGCCAGCCGAAGCGTCGCGGCCACCTGCTCGGCGGACACTCCGTTCAAGGCGGCTTTCTCCTGGTCCACGGCGAAGCGGATTCTGGGCTGGTCGTCCTCCACGAACCAGTCCACGTCGACGACCCCTTCGCTCTTCTCGAAGATCTCCCGGACCTGCCGCGCCACCTCGATCTGCCCCCGGTAGTCGGGACCGTAGACTTCCGCCACCAGGGTCGAAAGGACCGGCGGACCGGGCGGAACTTCGGCCACCTTGACTCTCGCTCCGTGCCGGGCCGCCACCGCCTGGATCTTTGGCCGGACCCTCTTGGCGATGTCGTGGCTCTGATCCTTGCGGTCCTCCTTCGGGACCAGGTTCACCTGGATGTCCGCCTGGTTGGGCCCCCGGCGAAGGAAATAGTGGCGCACCAGGCCGTTGAAGTTGTAGGGGGAGGATGTCCCGACGTACATCTGGTAGTTCCGCACTTCCGGCACCGCGGCCACGACGGCGCCGATCTCCCGGGTGACCGCGGCCGTCTCCTCGAGGGTCGACCCTTCCGGCATGTCGATCACCACCTGGAACTCGCTCTTGTTGTCGAAGGGGAGCATCTTCACCTTCACGACCTGGAAGGCGAACAGCGACATCGCCCCCAGGAGGAGAAAGACGACGAGGAGCAAAAACCCGTAGCGCCACACGCGGACGTGGAGGAGCCGGTCCATGGCGCGCCGGTAATAGCGTGTGGTCCACCCCTCCTCGCCGTGGTGCGCCTTGCCCTCCCGGGAAAGGAGCCTGACGCTCGCCCAGGGGGTGACGATGAACGCCACGAGGAGCGAGAAGAGCATGGCCGCGGTCGCCCCCACGGGGATGGGGCGCATGTAGGGTCCCATGAGGCCGCGGACGAACGCCATGGGGAGGATGGCCGCGATCACCGCGAAGGTGGCGAGGATCGTGGGGTTCCCCACCTCGTCCACCGCCTTCACGGCGACCTCGGCGACCGGCCGACCCTCGTTCTCGGGGAGGCGGTAGTGGCGGACGATGTTCTCCACCACGACGATCGCGTCGTCGACCAGGATGCCGATGGAGAAGATGAGGGCGAACAGGGTCACCCGGTTGAGCGTGTAGCCGGTGAGGTAGAAGACGGCCAGGGTGAACGCCAGCGTGACGGGGATGGCGGTGGCCACGATCCCCGACTCCCGCAGACCCAGCGTGAACCAGATCAGGACCGACACCGAGAGGATGGCGATCAGCATGTGGAGGAGCAGCTCGTTGGACTTCTCCGCCGCCGTCTCGCCGTAGTTCCGGGTGACGGTCAGCCGTACCCCGTCCGGGATCGTCCTTCCCTTGATCTCCCCGACCTTCCCGATCACCTTGTCGGCGATCACGATCGCGTTGGTGCCCTTTCGCTTGGCGATCGAGAGGGTCACGGCCGGTGCGGAGGCAAGATCCTTCTCCTGCGCAGCGGGTCCCAGGCCGAAGAGAACGTAGTCCGCGGCTTCTTCCGGCCCGTCCACGATCTGCGCCACGTCCCGGAGGTACACGGGGCGCATGCCCGATGCCCCCACCACGACTTGCCCCACCTCCTCGGCGGTCCGCAGGAACCCCCCGGTCTCCACGAGGAACTCCCGGTTTCCGGAGGAGAAACTCCCCGACAGGAGCTGACGGTTGGCGGACGCAAGCATCGGGACCAGGGTCGCCGGGGCAATGCCGCGTGCCGCCATCCGCGCCGGGTCCAGGATCACCCGGACCTGGCGGCGTCTCCCCCCGATGACCTTGATCTCCGAGACGTCGGGAATCGTCTTGATCTGGTCGTTAAGCTCCGCCGCCACCCGGCGCAGGGCGTAGTGGTCGTACCGGTCGCCGGAAAGGGTGAGGGCGAGGATGGGGACGTCGTCGATGGACCGGGGCTTGACCAGGGGCGTGCTCGCCCCGGGAGGGATGAGGTCGAAGTTGGCGAACATCTTCTGGTTCAGGCGGACGATGCTTTTTTCCTCGTCCTCGCCCACCTTGAACCGGACGATCGCCATGGACTGCCCCGGAGCCGAGGTGGAGTAGATGTACTCCACCCCCGGGATCTCCCAGAGGAGCTTTTCCATCGGCTTGGTGACCCGCTCCTCCACCTCCCGGGCCGACGCCCCGGGCATCTGCACGAACACGTCGATCATGGGCACGATGATCTGCGGTTCTTCCTCCCGGGGGAGGAGAACCACGGCGCCCACGCCGAGGAACATCGAGGCGAGGACGATGAGCGGCGTCAGCCGGGAGTCGATGAAGGCGGAGGCGATCCGGCCCGCGATCCCTCGCCCTTGTTCCCTCATTTCCGGACCTCCACCCGGGCCCCGTCCACAAGTTTTTCCAGGGGGGAGATCGCGACGCGCGCCCCCGGCCCGATCCCCGAAAGGATCTCTACCTCGTCCCCGAACGCCTTGCCGGTCGTCACCATCACCAGGCGGGCCACGTTGTCCGCCGTGACGGTGTACAGCGCGTCATAGCCGCCCACGCGCGAGATCGCCTTCTGCGGGACGACCAGCAGGTCTTCCTCTCCCGTCGGGAACAGGACCCGCCCGAACATCCCGGTGCGCAGTGCCTGCCCCCCCGGGAGGTCCACCTTGACGGTGAACGTCCGGCTCGACGGGTCCACCTGCGGGACCACTTCGGAGATCGTCCCGGGGATTTCCTTACCCGGAGGCGTGCCCAAAACGACCCGGACCCGGGAGCCGACCTTGAGGGTGCCGATGTAGGTCTCCGGTACGGAGGCCTCGAGGCGGTATCGTCCCGTGTCCTCCAGGACCACGATGGGCACTCCGGGGACGGCCATCGCGCCGGCGTCGGCTTTCCTTTCGGTGACGATCCCGGAAAAAGGCGCCGTCACCCGGGTGTAGGAGAGCATCGCCCGGGCCGCGTCCGCCCGGGCCTTCGCCTGCGCGATCTTCGCGACCCCCTGGGCCCGCTTGTCCAGCGACCGCTCGTAGTCCTTGACCGCCACCGTCCGTTTGGCCTCCACCTCGTCGAACTCCTGGGGAGTTACGACCTTCTCCTCGAACAGCTTGCGGAACCGCTCGTACGTCTTCTCGGCGAGCGCCTTGCCCGCCTCCGCCTGCGCGATGGCGCGCTCGACCTCCTCGTTGCCGGCTTCCGCCTCGGCTACCATCGCCTCGGCGGCCGCAAGCTGTGCCCGGACCTGCGTGTCGTCGATCGTCGCCAGGAGCGCTCCTTTCTCCACCCGGGCCCCCTCCGCCACGGGAAGGGAGGTGACCCTTCCCATCATCTGGGGGGACACGGCGGCGATCGTTTTCGCCCGGACCGTCCCGACCGCCTCGGAAAACCTCTCCCGGGGGGCGGCTCCCGCCGTGACGACCTCCACGCCCGTCACCAGCGGCCTCTCCGCGGATGCCGGTCCGTGCTTCCCCTTCTCGCCGCACCCCGCCAACATTGCGGCGACTCCGGCAAGAAAGAAGATCCCGATGCCTTGCAATGCGAAGCGCCGGCCCGGCCCGCCGAAACGTCCCGTGAGGCGTCGTTTCCCCGTCATCGTCTCCTCCCCTTTCATCGGGGTTCCCCGGATTCGGGCAGCGCCCAGGACAGAAGCGTCCCGGAGGCGTACTCGAGCTGCGCCCGGGACTGCTGCAGATCGTTCTGCGCCCGGACCAGGTCGGCCCGCGCCCCGTTGAACGCGGTCTGCGCGTCCAGCAAATCGATCATCCGTCCGAGCTGGTTCTCGTACCTCGACCGGACAAGCCGCGTCCCTTCTTCCGCCGCGGCGACCGCGGCCCGGGCAATCTCCACGCGCCGGGCAGCCTCCTCGACCTGGAGGTACGACTGGGTCACCTGGAAGGCCGCGAAATCCTCCGCGCCGCGGTAGTACTCTCTCGCCTTCCCCCTTTCCGCGGACGCCCTCGCCACCTCGGCCTCGCGGCGCAGCCCGTCGAACAGGGTCCAGGAAAGCCCCACCCCCACCTTCCAGGTTTGGTTGTCGGGGGAGAAGATCCCGTCCTGCCCGTCGATCTGGTAGGCGCCCGTCACGCCTAATGTGGGAAGATAGTCCGATTTCCGGAGGCTCACGTTGGTGTCCGCGTTCTCGACCCGCAAGGAGAACGCGCGGAGATCGGACCGGTTGGCGCGGACCGCGGCGATCCTCCCCTCGAGCGTACCGGTTTCCGGCAGGGACGGAACCGGGGCCGAGACGTCCACCCGCGACCCTCCCGCCTCCCCCATCGCGAGCCCCAATCCCGTCTGCGCCTGGGCGAGGCGGCTTTCCGCCGTCACCTTGATGCTCTCCGCGGAGGCGAGAAAGACCCTGGCCCGAAGAACGTCGGAAGACAGCCCCATGCCGGCCCTCTCCATCACCTCCGCGATGCGGTGGTGCTCCCGGGCGTCGGACAGCCCCTGCTCCGCCACCCTGACATATTCCTTCGCGGTCAGGACATGGAGATAGGCCGTAAGAACCTGAAAGACCGTCTCCTCCTTCTTCCGCGAGACGTCGAGCCCGGTCGCATCCGCTTCGCGTCGCGCCATCACATAGCCCAGGTACGCCCGGGGCGCGAAGATCGGCTGCTCGAGCGTGAACGAGGTGATGTAGTCGTTGATCGGGGGGGCCTCGTTGAAGTTGCGCACGTCGGCGAAATCGGAGGCGAGAAGCCGCTCCTGGTTCAGCTTGAACGCGAAGGCCTCCGCCGGCACGTTCGTGCGCACGAACCGCTCCTCGAAGGCAAGCCTCGGCAGGTAGTTTCCGCGCGCGGCCTGGGCTTCCTTCTTCGCGGCGGTCCACCCGTATCCGGCTGCCGACACGCCCGCGTTGTTGCGCAGGGCCTTGGCAACCGCCCCGTGGAAATCGACCCCGTCCCCCGCGCCCGCGGAGGCAGGACCGAGTGCGGACCATGCAACAAGAAGAACGGCGCCATGAAAAATGGCCGCGGGAAATGGACGTCGAAACGGTCTGGCCATCGTCTTCTCCCCTTCCCTAAGAACAGGGACGTTCCTTCTATGACTGACCGGCTTGTCAAGAGGGAAGCGTAATAGCGATCAAGGTAGACGACGGTTCATCAGCCTTCTATGCGCGGGTTGGTTACCGCAGTGCGATGCTCCGGTCCGTCGGGGAG
>DATEXR010000030.1 GCA_035256765.1 Candidatus Deferrimicrobiaceae bacterium
AGTGACCATGTCCCCCTTGCTCCGGGGAGGAATCCGCATCGCAGGCATCTTGGCGGCAACGGCGGTATTGCTGGCATTCACGCCCTCTTCGCCGTGGGCTCGGGGGAACTCCGACTGCCTCGACTGCCACGGCAGTTCCGACATCCTCTCGTGGTCGGCCGGGGAGAAAGAGTCGAACGTTCGCCCGGGCGGTCCGGAGAAACCCCGCCGGAGCATCTCCCCCTTCCCGGGGACCAGCCTCTTCGTCGACCCCGCTGCGTACGAGGGATCGGTCCACAGGGACCTTTCCTGCACCGACTGCCACCAGGATGCCCAGGGGGTGCCCCACACCGCGCGCCTCAAGCCGGTGGACTGTTCCGGCTGCCACACGAAGGAGACCGCCGTGTACGCGAAAAGCCGGCATGTGGTCGGCCGCAAGGCGATGGTGGGGATCGACGCCCCCCAGTGCACGGATTGCCACGGGGCGCATGCGATTTCCAAAACGACCCTGTCCACCTCACCGGTCTACTTCCGGAATGTCGCCGCAACCTGCACGCGTTGCCACGGAAGCAAGGAGGTGATCGAGCAGGGGGGGATCGCCATCCCCGGGGCGGCGAGGATGTACGAGAAGAGCATCCACAACCGCGCGATTGTGGAGAAGGGGCTGAACAAATCCGCCTCGTGCGTCGCCTGCCACGGAGCCCACGACCTCAAGGACCGGCTCGACCCGTCCTCCCCCATCTACCGGACGAACATCCCGGAGACGTGCGGGAAATGCCACTACGGCGTGCTCACCATTTTCCGCGAGAGCGTGCACGGGGTCGCTTTCTACCGGGGCGTCCCCGATGCCCCCGGGTGCGCCGACTGCCACGGGGAGCACGAAATCCGCCAGGCGGATGACCCCCGGTCCCCCGTATCCTTCATGGCCATTTCCGAAAAGACGTGCCCCTCCTGCCACACCGCGGAGAGGCTCGCCTCCCGGTACGGGGTCGAGATCAGCCGGGTCAAGGGGTACCGCGATAGCTTCCACGGCCTCTCCCAGCGGCTGGGCGACAGGACGGTGGCGAACTGCTCCTCCTGCCACGGGGTGCACGAGATCTTCCCGAGCTCCGACCTCCGCTCCACGGTGAACCCGAAGAACCTGCCGGTGACCTGCGGCCAGTGCCATCCCGGGGCGACGGCGAACTTCGCCAAGGGGAGCATCCACGCGGGCGCCGGCGGGATCGGGAGCACCGTCAAGGCCTGGGTGGAGGGGATCTACATCTGGCTGATCGTCCTCGTCATCGGGGGGATGGTTCTTCACAATGGCGCCGATTATCTCCGGAAGATGCAGGCCCTCTACCGGGAGAGAGCGGAAAAGTGGGATCACCCCGGTTACGAGCGGCTGAACCGTTCCGAGCGGCTTCAGCATTTCCTGACGCTTTCGAGCTTCTTCGTGCTCGTGGTGACGGGGTTCGCCCTCAAGTTCAAGTGGTCGGTCCCGTTCCTTTCGGACCACGCGAACGTCTCGCTCCGGGGCAACGGGCACCGGGCGGCCGCGCTCGTGATGGTGGGGACCTCCCTCTATCATGTCTTCTACGCCGTTTTCACGGCCCGCGGGCGGGGCCAGCTGGCCCGCATGATGCCCCGGTGGCAGGATGCCCTGGACGTCGTGTCGATGCTCCGATACTACGCGGGGCTCTCCGATCACAAGCCGAAGTTCGGCCGGTACGGCTACGTGGAGAAGGCCGAGTATCTCGCCCTCGTGTGGGGAACGATCGTGATGGTCGTCACCGGGTTCATGCTCTGGTTCGAGAACGAGACCCTGAAGCGGATCCCGATGTGGGGGCTGGACGTCGCCACCCTGGTTCACTTCTACGAGGCGATCCTGGCCACCCTGGCCATCTTCGTCTGGCACCTCTACTACGTGATCATCAACCCGGACTTCGCCCCCATGTCGCTCACCTGGATCGACGGAAAGCTCTCCCGCCACCACATGGAGCACGAGCATCCCCTCGAACTCGAGGAGATCGAGGAGAGGGAGCGGCGGGGGGAGAAAGCCGAGCCGGGATCGACCATCCTGCTGACGGAGGAGAAATGAAACCGCTTCGATCGTTCCTTATCGCCGCACTCCTGGCAGCCGCGGGAGTCGCGCTGGCCGCGACGGCGGATGCGGGTCCCACGGTCGGCGATTGCCAGGAATGCCACGGGGACAAGACGATCGAGAAGTCCCTTCCCGGCGGGAAGACGCAGTCGCTGTTCGTCGACGAGAAGGAGTTCCGGCAGTCGGTCCACGGCAAGGGAACGTGCACGTCGTGCCACGCGGACGCGAAGGTTCCGCACGGAAAGCTGGCGGCGGTCGCGTGCGGAAGGTGCCACGCCGACGCGCAGAAGTCGTACTCCCAGAGCACCCACGGGATCGTGCACGCGAAGGGGGTGAAAGACGTCCCGGGGTGCGAAGATTGCCACGGCAAGCATGCCATCCGCAAGGCGCAGGACCCGAAGGCGCGCACCTTCCGGCTCAACATCGTCGAGGTCTGCCTGAAATGCCACGAGGACAGGGTGATCGAGGAGAAGTACGGGCTCCCCGACCAGAAGGTGATGGCGGCCTACCGGGAGAGCGTCCACGGGAGGGCTCAGAAAAAATCCGGCCTCTTGGGCGCCGCGGTCTGCCCGGACTGCCACGGGAACCACATGATCCTCCCGGGGGACCAGCCGCGTTCCGCCACCCACCGGCAGAACATCCCGACGCTCTGCGGGAAGTGCCATTCCGGGATCCTGGAGGAGTACGACCGCTCCGTGCACGGGAAAGGGATGCGCGCCGGGATCGCCGAGTCCCCGGTGTGCACCGACTGCCACGGCGAGCACTCGATCACGAAGATCACCGACCCCCAATCGAAGGTATACGTGAAGAACATCCCCAAGACCTGCACGGCGTGCCACGGGAACGAGGCGATCGCCACGCGGTACGCCCTTCCGAAGAAGCGGTTCTCCACCTACATGGACTCGTTCCACGGCGTCGCCCTCGAGTACGGCATGACCACGGTGGCGAACTGCGCCTCGTGCCACGGATTCCACGGGATCCTTCCGGCGGCGGACCCCGCCTCGTCCGTCAACAAGGCGAACCTTCCGAAGACGTGCGGGAAGTGCCACCCCAACGCGGGGGCGAACTTCGCCAAGGGGGATATCCACGTGGAGGTGACCCCCCAGAAGGCGTTGGGCGTGTTCACCGTCCGCGTCTTCTACACGATCTTCATCGGGACGCTCGTCATCCTGTTCGTCCTCCACATCGCGATGGATCTTCTGGGAAGGCGCCGGCGCGGGGAACCGAAGACGAGAGGGACGAAGGAGTAACCCCGATGAGCGAAGAATCCCGCAGCCCGGTGTACGTGGAGCGCATGTCGGTGCTGTTTCGCATGCAGCACATGCTGTTGATCCTCTCCCTCCTGGTCCTTGCCGTAACCGGTTTCGCGCTGATGTACCACGAGAACCGGCTGGCGCAGGCCCTGATCCGCCTCGAGGGAGGGGTGATGTACCGGGGGATCATCCACCGCGTCGCCGCCGTGTTCCTGATGGCCCAGCTGGTCTACCACGCCTTCTACATGCTTTTTTCCCGCGAGGGGAAACGGGAGCTCAAAGAGGTCTGGCTCACACGGCGGGATTTCGACGACTTTCTCCAGGCGATGCGGTTCAACCTCGGCATGAGCAACGAATACCCGCGGTTCGGGAAATACGGGTACAAGGAGAAGTTCCAGTACTGGGGGACCACGACCGGCGTCTTTCTCCTCTCCGTGACCGGGGTCATCCTCTGGGCGGAGACCTTCTCGATGCGGTTCCTCCCCAAGTTCGTCCTGGACCTGACCCTGATCATCCACGGGTACCAGGGGCTTCTCCTTTTCATCATTCTCCTGTTCTGGCACCTGTACATCGTCCACCTGCACCCGTCCGTATTTCCGATGAACCGGGCGTGGCTGACGGGGAAGGTGAACGCGGAGTGGCTCAGGGCGGAGCATCCCGCGGAGTACGAAAAATTAAAAGGAGAAGGGGCGATATGAGGGGGAAGTTCTTCGCAGCCGGGATCTTCATCGCCTTCGGGGTAGCCGCCCAGGGATTCTGGTCCTCCGCGGACGCCAGGATCTCGCTGGAAAAATGCACGCTCTGCCATGGGAAGCCCGAGTTCCGGAAGATCCTCGTCGATGGGAAGATCCGGGACCTGTTCGCGACGGGGGACAGCCTGAAAGGGTCCGTGCACGAGAAGAAGACGTGCGTGGACTGCCATTTCGACGTAAGCGAGATCCCCCACCGCCAGCGCCCCAAGCGCGTGGTCTGCACCCACTGCCACTACAAGGGGAACGCCGAAGGGGCCCCGCAGTCGGACTCCTACCTGGAGTATTTCGGTTCGGTCCACGGCACGGCGATCGCGAAGGGGAACACGAAGGCTCCCTTGTGCCAGGATTGCCACGGGGACCACTCCATCCGCAAGGCGAAGGACGAGGTGTCGGCGGTTTCCCCCCGGAACGTCGCGGAGACGTGCGGAAGGTGCCACATCGAGATCTACGCGCAGTACAAGACCTCGATCCACGGCGTGGCGCTGTCGAAGGGGATCATGGACGCCCCTTCGTGCACCGGCTGCCACGGAGAGCACAAGATTTACGGCCACCTGGATCCCAAGTCCTCGGTGTACGCGACCCACGTCGCGGAGCAGTGCTCGACGTGCCACGCCTCCGTTTCGATCATGAGCAAGTTCGGCATCGAGACCGAGCAGGTGGCCACGTACAAGAACTCGTTCCATGGCGTGGCGAGCGGTTTCGGCTCCCGGACCGTGGCCAACTGCGCCTCGTGCCACGGCATCCACGACATCCGGCCGCCGGAGGATCCGCTCTCCATGGTCAACCCGAAGAACGTTCCCGCCACCTGCGGGAAATGCCACCCGGGGGCCAACCCCAACTTCGCCGTGGGGAAGATGCACGTGGACGCCCACAAGAAGGAGTCCGGGATCATCTATTACACCGCGCAGTTCTTCAAATACCTCACGATCGGCACCATGCTCGCCCTCATCGCGCACATCTTCCTCGACATGTACGGGCGGACCCGAAGGCTTCGCGGCGAGCAGTAACGGGATCGCGGGCATTGCCCGAAGGATGAAAACCAGGAGCGGGAGAGAGAACGAATGCCCAGGAACGAGAAGAAGGACCCGAAGCAGGAATCCCTGGAACGCGACATCGAGGCGGCCGTCGCCGAGGAGACCGGCGGCCTCGAACCGTCCGAGGCGGAGAAGATCCGGGAGAAGGTCCGCGCCCGCGTCCTCGAGGAGGTGGAGCGGGAAAGACGGATCCGCACGGCGGCGGAGCGCAGGGCGGAGGAGCGCAGACGCCGGGAGGAGAGGCGTCGGGAGAGGCATCCCGAAGAAGGGGAGATGTTCGAGCGGTTCAACAGGAACTTCCGCTTCCAGCACATCGTGATGTTCACCTCGGTCATCCTCCTCGTCATCACCGGGATGCCGATCAAATTTCCCGACTTCGTGCTGTCCCACTACCTGGTGGCCCTGTGGGGGGGGATCCACAACTCCACGATCGTGCACCGGATCGGCGCGGGCATGCTCATCTACTTCATGGTGCATCACCTTTTCTACACGGTGCTCTCCCGGCGGGGCCGGCGCGATTTCGTGCTCCTCATCCCCACCCCCAAGGATGCAAGGGACCTGATGCAGAACATCCGGCATTTATTGGGAAAAACCCCGGAGAAGCCGCGGTTCGGCCGGTTCAGCTACCTCGAGAAATTCGACTACTGGGCCGTCTACTGGGGGTGCGTCATCATGATCGGATCGGGGCTCTTCCTCTGGTTCGAGATGATCGTGCTCAAGTATTTCCCGAAGTATGTCCTGGACGTCGCCCACGAAATGCACAGCGACGAGGCGATGCTTGCCACGCTGGCCATCGTCATCTGGCACTTCTACAACGTCCACTTCAACCCGGACCGTTTCCCCGGGACGCTGATGTGGTGGCACGGCCAGATCTCGGAACACGAGATCAAGGACGAGCACCCGCTCGAGTATGAAGAGATCATGGCCAGACGGGCCAAGCAGACGGCGGAGGTACCCCACCCATGAAGGAGATGCTCGGGCACCTCTGGGACGCGGTCCACCGGCACCGGAAACTGCTTCTGACCCTGGGCGCGATCGTCCTCGGGATCGGCATTGTCTTCAACGGCGCTTTCTTCGTCGCGGCGTACTTCCCGAAGTCGTGCGTCGTCTGCCACTATATGGATCCGTTCTACGACCAGTGGAAGACGTCCCGGCACGCCGACGTTTCCTGCATCAAGTGCCACTCCTTCTCCCCGGTGTTCATCACGGTGACGACGCTGAAATACTGGACCGGGCTGTACAACCCCCGGCCCCACGCAAACGTGCCGGACAAGGCGTGCCTTGCCGTAGGCTGCCACGAGGGGCGCATCGAGAAGGGGAAAGCCAAGCTGGGCAACATCACCTTCGACCACCAGGATCACATGACGAAGCTTCGGCGCGGGGAGAAGCTGCGTTGCACGTCGTGCCACTATTCGATCGTCCAGGGAGAACATGTTGCGGTCGACACGAACGTCTGCTTCCTGTGCCACTTCAAGGGGATCGGCCAGGGGCAGGCCCTCGGCGGATGCCCCGGCTGCCACGGCACCCCGACGCGGACGGTGGAACACAGCGGGTTCACCTTCTCCCACGACTCGTACCTGAAGATCGGGGTCCAGTGCAAGCAGTGCCACCTGCGCGTGGCGGAGGGGGACGGACGGGTCGAAGACTCCCATTGCTTCGACTGCCACGTGGGCAGGTTGAACCGGAAGACCGACCCGCTCGCCCTCCACAGGATCCACGTCACCATCAACGCGATCGAGTGCCTGAAATGCCACGAGAAGATCCGGCACGGCGAAGTCGAGATGGTCAGGACCTTCGAGGTCCAGTGCGACGCCTGCCACAAGCGGCTCCACAACTATCAGAAGGAGATGTACATGGGGGCCGGCGCGCGGGGCGTCGCCGACACCCCGTCGAGGATGTTCTCGGCCCAGGTGGCCTGCGACGGGTGCCACACGAAGTCCGTCGAGGTGCGCGAGTCCGGCGTCGCCTTCCCCGGCGAAAAGAAGCTCACGGCCGAGCGGCAAAGCTGCGTCGCCTGCCACGGGAAGAACTACGACCGGATGCTCGACGACTGGATCCAGGCGTCCCGCGTCCTCGCCGCCGACATGGGCGCGATCGTCTCCTCCGGGGAGGCGGCCGTCGGGACCGGACCTACGAAATCGAAGAAAGTCGCGGAGGCCCGCGCCCTGGTGGCGGATGCCCGCGCCAATCTCGACCTCCTGAAGGCCGGACGCGGAGCCCACAACATCGAGTATGCCTACCGGATCGTGCGGGCCGGATACGACCAGGTCCAGGCGGCGTTCAAGGCCGCCGGGATCTCCGGCGGGCCTCCCCGGCCGGCCATCCTCGCCAGTCCGTCCTCCTATTGCATGACGTTGTGCCACCAGCGTATCCGGCCGCCGGGGGAACTCTTCTTCAAGGAGATGGAGGTGCGCTTTCCCCACTCGCTGCACGTCCAGGACGTGGGAATCCAGTGCACCAAGTGCCATTCCCCCGACAAGCACAAGATGCGGATCGTCACCAAGTCCGAGTGCATGTCGTGCCATCACGAAAGCCGGGACATCGACTGCGGACATTGCCACAAGGCCCCCAAGGCGCTCTATGAGGGGAAGGTGAAGCCCTCCGGCGTTTCGGCGGCCCCCGACGTGATGGCGAAGGCGGGCCTGAAATGCACCGACTGCCACGAGCTGAAGAAGGGGGCGCAGACGGTACTCACCGTCAAGGCCAAGTGCGAAGAGTGTCACAGCGCCGAATACGGGAAGATGCTCCTCTCCTGGAAGGAGGAGATCACCGCGAAGGAGAACGTCATTGCGGTGTCGCTCGAGGAAGCGAGGGAATACCTGGAGCGAAGCAGAAAGTTCGGAAAGAACGTCGACGAGGAGAGGAAGCTCCTCCAGGGAGCCGAGACGAACTATCAGATCGTCACCAACGGGCGGGGGACCCACAATTACGAATTGAGCCGGGACCTCCTGAAATCGGCGCAGAGCTCGCTGGACAGGATCCTGAAGAAGAAGTGACTCAGTCTTCGATGAACAGCTCGTACTCGTCGTGGCTCATGAGGCCTTCCAGCTCCTCGGGCTCGGTGACCTCCACCTCGATGAGCCACCCCTTCCCGTACGGATCCACGTTGATCAGGGAAGGGTCCTCCACGACGCTTTCGTTGTGCGCCCGGATGGTGCCGGACAGGGGGCAAACGAGCTCGACGACGGTCTTCTGGGATTCGAGCTCTCCCATCGTCTCCCCCTGCTCGACGAACTTTCCGTTCTCGGGCAGCAACACGGACAAAATCTCCCCGAGCTGCTCCTGGGCGTAATCGGAGATCCCTATTCGCGCGGTGTCACCCATTTCCAGGACCCAGATATGGTCTTCGGAAAAAGAGAGTTCGCTTTCGTCCGCCATAGGACATTTATAGGGACGGGGTTGGACGATGTCAATAAACCCGGAATATTTTTTATCGCTCTTTCCCCAGAACGGCGAGGGCGGTTTCCACGCTGCCCAGGGGGGCGCTCACCTGGATGCCGCTCATGCGGGGGGAGATCTGCTCGATCGTCTTTCTCGCGATGTCGATCCCGGCCCGGCGGCCGTCCTCCTGGGTCCGGCAGCGGGCCATCCGGTCGAGGATCTCCCGGGGGACGACCACGCCGGGGACCTCGTTGTTCATGAACTCGGCGTTTTTGTAGCTGAACAGCGGCCAGACTCCCGCCAGGACGGGGATGCGCCGCGCGTACCCCTCCACGCGGTCCAGGAAGCGGAACAGGGCCTCCACGTCGAAGACCGGCTGGGTGATGGCGAACTCGGCGCCCGCGTCGATCTTGCGGTAGTAGCGTTCGATCTCCCGCGAAAGATCCACGGCGCACGGGTTTGCGCCCACCCCGATGAAGATGCCGGTGGGCGGGTCGATCGGGTTCCCGCCGATGTCGAATCCCCGGTTCAGGTTGTCCGTCACCTGGACGAGACCGATCGCATCCACGTCGAAGACCCCCGTGGCCTGGGGATAGTCGCCGACCTTGGGGGGGTCCCCCGTGATGATCAGGAAGTTGGCGAGACCTGCGGCGTACCCGCCGAGGAGGTCCGACTGCATCCCGATGAGGTTGCGGTCCCGGCAGCAGTAGTGGAGGATCGGCTCGATGCCGACCTCTCTCAGGATGGTGATGGCGGCGATCATGGGGGAGATGCGCGCGCTGGCCCGAGGGCCGTCCGGGATGTTGATCGCGTCGACCCCGGCCTCGGCGCACTGTCTCACCTTGGCGAGCATCTTCGAGAGGTCGCTGGAGCGCGGGGGGACGATCTCCACGGAGGTGACCTTTTCCCCCGCGAGCATCTTGCGGGCCAGCCGGGACTTCTTCTCGGGGGGAACGACCTGGATCAGAACCCCCTGCTGGGCGAGCGGACGGATCTTCACGTGCGTCTTCACGCCGGAAAGCGACTTGATCGCCCGGCTGGCCACCCGGATGTGCGCCGGGGTGGTCCCGCAGCAGCCCCCCACGCCGCGCACGCCCAGTTCGATGTACTTCTTGGCGTACTCGGTGAAATATTCCGGGCTGGTGAGGTAGAGCAGCCGCCCGCCGATATCGCGGGGAAACCCCGCGTTCGGCATCACGACGACCGGTTTTCCGACCTGGGGGAGAACGGAGTGCAGCGCGTCGAAGACCCCGGCGGGGCCGGTCCCGCAGTTGATCCCGACGATGTCCACATTTCCGTCGGATTCCAGGGCTTGGGCGATGGCGCCCGCCTTCATCCCCACGGCGGTCTCCCCGCGGTCGTTCAGCGCGAACGACGCGAGCACCGTCGCGCCGAGCTTCTTGGCCGCCCGGGCCGCCCGCTGGAGTTCCTTCAAATGGGTGAAGGTCTCCAGAACGACGAGATCGACGCCCTCGGCCACCAGAGCGCCGATCTGCTCGGCAAAGGCCTCCTCCACTTCGACGGCGTGCTCCTCCGGCATGATCTGGTCCGGACGGATGCACGGCCCCACGGCTCCGGCGACGTACACCGAGTCCATCGCGACCTCCCGGGCGATCCGCACCGCCTGGCGGTTGATCTCCACGACCTTCTCGGAAAGCCCGTACGGGCGGAGGGCGATCCGGTTGGCCCCGAAGGTGTTCGTCTCGATCACCTCGGCCCCTGCCTCGACATAGTCGCTGTGGATCTGGCGGATGAGCTTCGGATTGGAGAGGGAGAGCTCGTCGAAGCAGGTGTTGATGAAGACCCCCCGCTCGTAGATCATCGTCCCCATGGCGCCGTCGAAGACCAGCGGGGACTTCTTCATCCGTTCGAGGATCTTCTCCATCGCCTATTCCATCTCGTCGAAACTGGACCTGGGCGCATAGCACATGGGGCATACCCACCCGTCCGGCAACGCCTCGAAGGGGGTACCGGGGGGGATGTCCCCCATCGGGTCGCCCGCTTCGGGATCGTACACGTACCCGCAATTCGTGCAGATGTACTTTTTCACGGCTTTGCTCCTTCGGCTGCCTACACGGCGAAATATTTCGCCTGGGGATGGTGCGCGACGAGGGCCGAAGTGGTCTGCTCGGGCACCATCTCCATCGTCTCGGTGAGAGTGACACCGATCTCCCCGGGACGGAGCAGTTCGAACACGGGGCGGTGGGCCGTAAGATCCGGGCAGGCGGGGTAGCCGAAACCGTACCGGGACCCCTGGTACTCCTGGACGACGTAGCCTTCCGGTCCGGACGGCCGCTGCCCCGCGATCCCCAGCTCCCGCCGCATCATTTCGTGCCAGTATTCGGCCAGGGCGTCGGTAAGCTCGACGCTCAGGGCGTGCAGCATCAGGTAGTCGTGGTACCGGTCCGCCTCGAACAGTTCCCGTGCGGCCTGCCCGAACCGCTCCCCGATCGTCGCCACGAAGAAGCCCGCGACGTCGCCCCCCTCCGCCGCCGTCCGGAAGTAGTCGGCGATGCACAGATGCGGCGGGTTTTTCTGGCGGGGGAAGGGGAACGGGAATTTCCGTTCTTCATGCTCCACGACGAGGGTGTCGTCCTCGGGAAAGCAACGGAAATATCCGTAGGCCACCATCGGGCGGGCGAGCTTTTCCTCCGCGCACCGGCGCTTCAGCTCTTCGTACATCGGCCGGACCGTCCCCTCGATGAGCCGGCGGTACTCCCCGGCCTCCCTCTTTCCCCGACGGTACCCCCAGCGTCCCCGGAACAGCGCCTGCTCGTTGACGTAGGGGAAAAGCAGTTCCGTCCCGATGTCGGTGACATGGCGCGCCCCGAGGAAAGGGGGGGTCGGGACCGGGGATTCCCGGGAGATCCGGGCCTCCCTCCGCCCCGGCGCGGCGGCCTGCCGTGCCGTCTCCCGGTGCGTCGTGGAGCGCAGCGTTCCGGCCTCGAGGTCCCGCATCGCCGCGAGCCCCGCGAATGCATCGGCGCAGTAGACCACCTTCCCTCCGTATCCCGGCACGCACTCCTCGGCCACGAATTTCCCGGTGAGCGCCGCTCCGCCGAGGAGGATGGGGACGGACAGCCCTGCCTCCCGGTACTGGGGCATGCTTTCCTTCATGACGATGGCCGACTTGACGAGGAGGCCGGAGAGACCGATCGCGTCGACGCCGTATTCGCGGGCCTTCTCGATGATCGTCTCCGCGGGGACCTTGATCCCCAGGTTGAACACGCGGTAGCCGTTGTTGGAGAGGATGATGTCGACCAGGTTCTTCCCGATGTCGTGCACGTCCCCCGCGACGGTCGCCAGGAGGATCTTGCGGCCGGTCTCCCGATCGGCCTTGGCCAGGAAGGGCTCCAGGATGTCCACGCTCCGCTTCATGGTCTCCGCGGACTTGAGCACGAACGGCAGCAGCATCTCGCCCCGCCCGAACAGTTCCCCCACATGCCGCATCGCCGGCACGAGGATGTTGTTGATCACCGCCCCCGCCGGCCACCGGGAGAGCAGGATCGACAGGAGGTCCTCGAGCCCCTCCCGGTCGCCCGCGACGACCTTCTCGGTGAGCGCCTTCTCCGGAGGCGCCGCGGCGTCGGTCTTTGCGGGGGAGGTGCCTTCCCCTTCCGTCTTCCCGGCGAAATGCGCGAGGAACGCATCGAGAGGCGTTTCCCCGCCCTCCGACCGCCGGTTGTGGATCAGGTCGAGGCAGGCGCGGCGGTCCTCCTCCGGGATCTTCGCGAGGGGGAGGATCTTCGCGGCGTCGATGATGGCGGCGGTCAACCCCGCCTCGACCGCCTCGTGGAGGAAGACCGAGGTGAGCGCGCGGCGGGAAGCCGGGGACAGCCCGAAGGAGATGTTGCTCACCCCCAGAAGGGTGAACGCCCCCGGCAGTTCCTCCCGCGCGCGTCGGACGGCCTCGATCGTCTCCGCCGCCGCGTCGCGGAGGGATGCGTCCCCCGAGCCGATCGTGAAGGTCAGCATGTCGAACAGGAGGTCGTGCGGGCGCAATCCGTGCCGGTGGACCGCCAGGTCGTAGATCGTCTTCGCCGTGGCCAGCTTCTCCTCGGCGGTCATCGCCATTCCCTTCTCGTTGATGGTCAGGGCCACGACGGCGGCGCCGTATTTTTTCGCCAGCCGGCAGATCCGCTCGCAATTTTTCCCTCCGTCCTCGAGGTTGATCGAGTTGACGAGGCATCTCCCGGGGTGGATCCGGAGGGCCTCCTCGATGCACTCGGGGGAGGTCGAGTCGATCACGGTGGGGAGGCGGACGTACTGGGCGAAGAGGCGGGTAAGTGTCGCCAGGTCCGCCTTCTCGTCCCGACCGGCGTACGCCGTGCACAGGTCCAGGGCGTGTGCGCCGTCCTCCTGCTGCTCGAGGGCGATCGCGAGCGCCCCTTCGTAGTCGTCGGCGAGGAGGCGTTCCCGGAATTGCCGCGACCCGTTGGCGTTCGCCCGCTCCCCGATGAGAAGCGGCGGGATCTCCTGACGGATCTCCACGGCCTGGTAGAGACTCGACAGGGAGGGTTTTCCCTGCGGGGCGCGCGGGGCGGGGCGCACGGAGGAAAGCGCCTGGGCCAGGCACCGGATGTGCTCCGGGGTCGAACCGCAGCATCCGCCCACGATGCTCACCCCTTCTTCGGTCACGAACGCCTCGAGCTCCTCGGCGAATCGTTCCGGAGAAAGAGAGTAGACCGTTTGTCCCCCGAGCACCTGCGGGATGCCGGCGTTGGGGATGCAGGAGACCCGGCCCGGCCAGTGGCGGCTGAGATACCGGATGTGGGATTTCATCCCCTCCGGCCCGGTGGCGCAGTTGAGTCCCAGGGAGAATACGGGGAAGGGCTCGATGGCCGCTGCGGCCGCCGCCACGTCCGTGCCGACCAGCATCGTTCCCGAGCTCTCGATCGTGAGGGAGACCATGACGGGGATCTCCCGGCCCAGCCGCTCCAGTTCCTCGAAACAGCTCACCAGGCCGATTTTCACCTGCTTCAGGTCCTGGCAGGTCTCGAACAGGAGGAGGTCCACCCCCGCCAGGACAAGCGCGCGCACCTGTCCGCCGAACGCGCGGGCCATCTCCTCGTAGGAAATGTGCCCCAGCGAAGGCAATTTCGTCGTCGGCCCGATGGCCCCGGCGACGTAGCCGCGGCCTCCGTGCCGCGCGATGGCGGTCCGGGCGTGCTCCACCGCGGCGCGGTTGATCTCCTCTCCCTGGTTTTCCAGCCCGTACTCGGCGAGGACGACGGAGTTGGCGCCGAAGGTGTTCGTTTCGAGGACCATCGCGCCGGCGGCAAGGAACGACCCGTGCAGTTCCGCGATGACTTCCGGGGCCGAGAGGTTCAGATATTCGTTGCACCCCTCGTGCTTTCCCCAGGCCGACGGGGGCAGGGAAAATCGCTGCAGGTTCGTCCCGCACGCGCCGTCGAAGATGAGAACGGGTTCGTCGAAAAGGCCCACCGGAGTCCTCCTCGCCGCGTTCCCGGCCGGCACCGGGTCGCAGGAAGTAAGTGCCCCATACTATAAAGGAATTTCCCGGGTGTCAAACTGCCGCTCTTTTGGCTTGACTTGCCGAAACCTTTCTTGCTATTAAGATAGAAAGACTGTATACGGTATACATTCTGCAAGATCCGAATCAAGCACATTGACGTCATTCTGCAGGCAGTACTCCGGGTACAGGAAGGGGGGGTGATTGCCGCACTGCGAATGGAGCGCTGTCCCCTGGCTGCTACCATGGAGAGAATCTACCAAGAACGGAAAGGAGGGTGCCCGTAAAACCGTAAGAAGCTGATCCGTCAAATACCGCTATCCCATGAAAGGGGGTTCGACAGCATGGCGACGCTCAAGGAAAAGCTTTTCGAGAAGATTCAGGCGCACCGTCCACGCATCACCAAACTGGTCAAGGAGCAAGGCAAGGTGGTCATCGACCAGGTTACTATCGATCAGTGCATCGGCGGCGCGCGCGACGTCCGCTGCCTCGTGACCGACATCTCCTACCTGGATCCTCAGGAAGGGATCCGCTTCCGCGGGAAGACGATCCCCGAGTCTTTCGCGGCCCTTCCCAAGGTCCCCGGGTCCGAGTACCCTTACGTCGAGGGGTTCTTCTATTTCCTGATGACCGGCGATGTCCCCACGATGGAGCAGGCCCTGGCGACGGTCGAGGATTTCAAAGTCCGCTCCCAGATCCCCCAGTACGTGTTCGACGTCCTGCGCGCCATGCCGCGCGACACCCATCCGATGACCATGTTCTCCGCTGCCATCGTTGCAATGCAGCGGGAATCCATCTTCGCGAAGAGATACGGCGAGGGAATGAAGAAGATAGACTACTGGGACCCGATGTTCGAGGACGCCTGCAACCTGATGGCGAAGCTGCCGTCGATCGGGGCGTACATCTACCGGATGAAGTACAAGGGCGACACCCATATTGCCCCGGACCCGAAGCTCGACCTGGGCGGCAACTTCGCCCGTATGATGGGGATCGGCAAGCCCTATGACGACGTGGCCCGGATGTACTTCTGCCTCCACTCGGACCATGAGTCGGGCAACGTGTCGGCGCACACCGCGCACCTCGTGGCCTCGGCCCTTTCCGATGCCTACTACGCCTATTCCGCCGGCATCAACGGCCTGGCCGGCCCGCTCCACGGCCTGGCGAACCAGGAAGTGCTGGGATGGTGCCAGGGGGTGTTCAAAAAGCTGGGAGGAAAGCTCCCCACCGAGGAGGAGCTCAAGAAGTTCCTGTGGGATACCCTGAACAGCGGCCAGGTCATCCCGGGGTACGGCCACGCGGTGCTGCGCAAGACCGACCCCCGGTACGTCTCGCAGATGGAGTTCTGCCTGAAGAACCTGCCGGACTACCCGCTCTTCAAGCTGGTCAACATGATCTACAAGGTCGCGCCGGACGTCCTCAGGGAGCACGGGAAAGCGAAGAACCCGTGGCCGAACGTCGATGCGCAGTCCGGCGTCATCCAGTGGTACTACGGCGTCGTCGAGTACGACTTCTACACCGTGCTCTTCGGCATCGGGCGGGCCTTGGGCGTCCTGTGCAACCTCACCTGGGACCGCGGCCTGGGGTACGCCCTCGAGCGTCCCAAGTCGGTCACCACCGACATGCTCGAGAAGTGGGCGGCCGAGGGAGGCAGGAAGCTCGCCTGATCCGTCAGCGGCATCGCCGCAGGATAGAGAAACCGCCGGGGACGGTGACCCGCCCCCGGCGGTTTTCCATTGGTGCGCCCAGTCAATAGAGCGCCCGTGGCGGCTTCGCCTCCGGGGTCCCCGCTCGCGTCCAGCCTCGGCTCCCCGGCTGCGGCCGGTGAACGTGCCCATTGGCCATCTCCCCGGCCATTCACCTTCCGGAGCGGTATGCCATGCCCTTGCCCTCTAGGGCGCGGGGCCTCCGCCGGTTCCGCCTTCGGCTTCCCGCTCGGGGGATCCCCTGCGGCGGGCGCCGCATTTGCACAGCCCATTGGCAGAGTATCGGCAACCGGGGGCCCGGGGCGATGCGGGGGGTTCCCGGCGTCCAGGGGACCATTCCCTCAGATCCCGGCATTCGTGGGCCGCTGCATCCGCCCCGGCTTCGTTGCCCTCCCTCACCGTACCGCGGTGGGTACGCCTCGGTCGGGCGCCTCGCCGGATGCGGCGCATCGGCCCTCTCGGTGCTCGGCCTCTTCGGCAACGGCCCCCTGGACGCCGGCGGCGTGTGGAGCGAGAGAAGAGTATCCCCGCCGTGCGGGGTCCGATCCGACGAGCGGAACCCGCAGCGAGCGGGCGAAGGTCGCGAGCGTAGCTTTGGGGAAGCCCCCCGCGAGCCAGGGACCCCGGGCGCCCCATTCCCTCAAGGGGGCGCGCAAAGTCGGCCCCCGCCGCAGCGCGCGCAAGCGGCGGAGCGGACGCAGGGGGGGGTCGACCGGAACTGACCGGCGAAGGTTTCCTCCGCAGCCCCAGAAGGAAGGTTGCGGCGAGGGACGAAGCGAGCGGGCCCCCTCCGGGGAAGCGGGAGCCGGTCTCGGAGCCTGCCGGGCAGACTTCGATTGCCGAGTTCTCAGGAACGTCCCAGTTCTTCCGTTGTCAGGATGTCGCGGGGGTGCAGTGGCTGCAGGCGCCGATGACGTGCAGGTCCAGGTAGTTCACCGTGGAGATATCGGTCTCCCCTTTCCAGGAGACCCCCTCGAGGCAGGTGGGAAGCGGAAGGTCGAGGACCGCCTGGCACACCGTGCAGTGGAAATGGGCGTGGGGAGGGCACTTTCCTTCGAATCGCGAGGAGGCATCGCTGTTCGTGCGGATCTCCCGGGCCAGACCCTGCTCCCGGAGGAAATTGAGGTTTCGGTACACCGTCCCCAGGCTGATGTTGGGGAGAACCTTGCGCGCTTCCTGGTAGATCGCCTCCGCGGTCGGGTGGGCCCCGCTTTTCTTGAGAATCTCCAGGATCACCGCGCGTTGCTTCGTGTTTCGGGATTTTTTCCTCGTCGTTTCCATGACATCGTCATCGTATTTTTCGACCGGGTAAATGTCAAGAAGATTGAATAGCAACAAGGATTGGGATATAAAGGATTGGGATATAAAGGATTGGGATATAAAGGAAAAGATATAATTCCCTTGGAGGTGCTCCCTTCGATGTCCTATGCGGGAATGGGCTTCCCCGTAACAGCGGCCGCAAACGGCCTGTTCGACACCCAAGTGTTCCAGCACATCTGGCTCGCCGGGCCGATCGTCAAGTTCGTTCTCCTGATGCTCATCGTGTTCTCGGTCGTCTCCTGGGCCATCATCTTCCTCAAATTCCGGCTTTTCAAAGGGATCGAAAAGAGCCAGGCGGAATTCGCCAAGGCCTTCGCCGAGGGGAAGAACCTCGCTGCCCTCTATGACCGGGCGGAGAAAATGGAGCGGACCCCGCTCACCGAGGTGTTCCGGACGGGGTATCTCGAGCTGATGCGGATCCAGCGGGGGCGGTCCGCCGAGACCGCGGCGACGGGCGGCCGCGCCGGCGGGTTCCCCCTGGACAACGTGGAGCGGGCGATGAGGAAGGCGTCCAACGAGGAGATCGCGCTCATGGAGACGTACCTCCCCTTTCTGGCGACGACGGGAAGCTCGACGCCCTTCATCGGCCTGTTCGGCACCGTCTGGGGGATCATGAACGCCTTTTCGGGCATCGCCCAGACCGGCAGCGCCACGCTCGCCACGGTCGCCCCCGGCATCGCCGAGGCGCTGATCGCGACCGCGGCCGGGCTGGCCGCCGCGATTCCATCGGTCATGGCATACAACTTCTTCCTGAACCGGGTACGGGCGATCGCGACGCGCCTCGACAGTTTCTCCATCGAGTTCGTGAACTTCCTCGAGCGCAACGTGGAGAAGGTGTAGCCCGATGGCTTTTGCCAACGGAAACGGAAGAGAACGCCGATTGATGGCGGACATCAACATCGTCCCCCTCGTGGACGTGATGCTGGTGCTTCTCATCATCTTCATGGTCACCGCGCCGATGCTCACCCAGGGAGTGGACGTCAACCTGCCGCAAGCGAACGCGAAGGCCATGCGGTCGGATGAGGAGCGACTCGTCCTCACCGTGGACATGAACAGCCGGATCTTCGTCGGGAAGCAGCCGGTGGAGTTCAACCGGCTGAACGACACCCTCAGGGCCATCGTCGCCCGGCGCACCGACCGGCAGGTCTATTTCCGCGCCGACCGGGCCGTCCCCTACGGATTCGTCGTGAAAGTCATCGCAGAGGTCCGCAACGCAGGGGTGGAAAAACTCGGGATGGTCACGGAACCCCTCGAGCGTTGAACAGCGGTCGCGCCACAGGCATGCGGACGGTCCCCTTTGCGGCCACCCCCATGGAGCCGATTTTCCGCAGAATGATCGCCGTTTCGGTGGCCCTCCACGTGGCCGCCCTGGCCCTTTTTTCCGTCTGGGCGGCCCTTCACGCGCCGCCATCCCGGTTCCTCTCCGTGGCGGTGATCGATCTCGTCGGAGGCGAGGCGTTCGCCCCCCCCCCCGAGGCGCCCGGAAAACCGGTCGAAAAGCCGGCTCCCCCCCCCGCGGCGAAGACGACGAAGGAAGAAGGGCTCCGGAAGTCTCCCCCTCCCCGAACGGCAAAGGCGGAGAAGGAGCGAGGGACCAAAGGGAAGCCGGTCTTGCCCGCGACCCTTCCCAGGGAAACCGAAAGCCTCTCCGAGAGCATCAAGAGGATGCGGGAGAAGAAAGCATCCGGGGAGTCCGTCCGGGAGGCGGTGGTGACGATCCGGCGGGAGAAGGCGGCCCGTTCGGCGATCCATCAGATCGGGGAGCGCGTCGGGCACCGGATCGACCTTTCGGCCGTCCGCCCCGCGCAGAGGAAGGACTCTCCGTCCGCACCGGCGGGACTGGCCGGCGCCGCCGGGACCGCCCGGGTACCGCCCGAGCACCTTGCCTACTTCCGGCAGCTTGACGAGAAGGTCCGGTCGAACTGGAACGTTCCCGCCCTTGCGGTGGGAGAGAAGGAAAAGCTCATGGTGCAGATTCGGATCGTCATCGAGATCGACGGCCGGGTGTCGCAGGTGCGGATGGAGAAAACCTCCGGCAACCCCTACTTCGACGATTCCGTGCTGCGGGCCATCCGCAAGGCGAGCCCTCTTCCCGTTCCCCCTGCGCCGTTGCGCGGCTCGGAGGACCATTACGAAGTCGGTTTCCGCTTCTACGGGGCGGGGGAGGAGTCGTGATCCGGTACGCAGGAGCGCTGCTCCTTTCCCTTTGGATCCTCCTCCTCCCTTCCGTTTCCGGGGCCGTCCTGTACATCGACATCAATGCGCCCGGCGGGAAGCGCATGCCGATCGCCCTCCCGGACTTCGTCGTGACCGGCGGGGACGCCTCCCTCGGCCGGGACATCCCCGAAACGATCGCGGGGGATCTCGCCATGACGTCGCTGTTCGACGTCATCGCAAGAGCGGCGTATCTCGAACGGATCGTTCCCGGGCATTTCGAGGGGAGGCCGGTCTCCTTTCCCGACTGGAAGATGATCGGCGCCGAGGCCGTGGTGATCGGGAAGGTGGAGGTCCGGGGGGAAACGATGACGGCGGAGATGCGCCTCTACGACGCCACCCTCGGAAACCTGATGGCGGGGAAGAAATACACGGGTTCCGTCCGCGGATACAGGAAGGTGGCGCACAAGTTCGCCAACGAGGTGCTCTTCGCATTCACGGGGATCCGGGGGATCTTCGATACCGAGATCGCCTTCTCCGCGCGGCCGGGAAAGGGGAAGGGGAAGGAGATCTACCTCATCGGGCTCGACGGCAGGGAACTGCGGCCGGTGACCGACAACCGGAGCTTCAATCTGTTTCCCCGCTGGTCCCCGGACGGGGAACGGCTCGCCTACACCTCCTACCGGACGGGGGTCCCCCAGATCTATCTCCGCAACCTGGCCGACGGGAAGGACCGGATCGTCGCGCAGCACGGGAACTCGAAGTCCCCCGGATCGTTTTCCCCCTCGGGAGACTCCCTCTACGTCACCCTGAGCGTCGAGGGGAACTCCGACATCTACCGTGCGATGCTCAACGGCCCGGGTCTGCAGGTGGTCGTCGGCGGATGGGGGATCGAAGTCTCCCCCTCGGTATCCCCCGACGGAAAGAGCGTCGCCTTCGTGTCCAACCGGGCCGGCTCGCCCCAGATCTACGTCAAGGATTTCGGCTCCTCGGACGAGAGGCGCGTATCCCGGGCGGGGGGCTACTCCACCTCGCCCTCCTGGTCTCCCGCGGGCGACCGGATCGCCTTCACCTCCCTTTCCGAGGGGAGGTACTCGATCTTCACGGTCCGCCCCGACGGCTCGGACCAGCGTCTCGTGGTGTCGGCCAACGGCGACTGCGTCGATCCGTCCTTTTCGCCCGATGGCCGGTACCTGGTTTACACCTTCCAAAAAAATGGCTATTCTGAGTTGAAAATCACATCGGTGGACGGACGCTGGCAAAAGGGTCTTTTCAAAGGACTGTCCGGCGTGGGATCGCCTTCCTGGTCCCCCCGGCATTGACCGCTTCTCAAGGGATGTTGCAGGATGGGATCACACCATACTTCTATTACCGTGGGGAGGATGATCATGAAAGGATTACCGGGGAAAAAGTGGATGCTCGGGGCGCTGTCGGTGGTCTTGGTGTTCGCCATGGGATGCGCGAAGAAAGAACTGGTGAAGTCGACCGGAACCGGTCCGGAAGCGGGGGTATCGGCGCCTTCCTCCACCGAAACGCCGACCGGCAAGCCCGGGGAGATCGTCACGGAGACGCTGAAACCCGAAGAGGCGGGGAAGCAGATGGCGATGGCGGGCATCGCGGCGACCCAGGAGAAACCGTCCCCCTTTGAGGACATCCATTTCGATTTCGACAAGTCGTTCATCCGGGAGGACGCCAAACCCGCCCTCCAGAAGGTGGCCGACTATCTGAAAAAGAATACGGGAGCGTCGATGGTCATCGAGGGGCATTGCGACGAGCGCGGAACCTCCGAGTACAACATGGCGCTGGGCGAGCGCCGCGCCGAGAGCGCCAAGAGCTATCTCGTCTCCCTCGGCGTCAAGTCCGGCGGGCTCTCCACGGTCAGCTTCGGCGAGGAGAAGCAGATCGACACGGGGCATACCGAAGCCGCGTGGGCGAAGAACCGCCGGGCCCACTTCGTCCTGAGGTAGGAAGCAGATGAAGAGAAAGCGCCTTGCCTCTCTGTTGTGCCTTGTCCTCCTGGGAGCGGCCGCGGGCGGTTGCGCCGTGGCCGACACCGGCGCATTCGTCCGCCTCCAGGAGGACATGGAGTCCCTGAAAAGGGAGGTCGCCGCTGGCCGGAGGTCGCCGGCCCCCGGACCCCCGTCGGCCACCGGGGCCGGCCGGAATGATTTGACCTCCTTCCAGACGACCCTGGCGGATCTTGCGTCGGACAACGACCGGATCAAATCGGACCTTCTCGCCGTCACCACCCGTGCGGACGAGACGAAACTGGAGATGCAGAAGGAGG
>DATEXR010000031.1 GCA_035256765.1 Candidatus Deferrimicrobiaceae bacterium
CTCGCAGGGATGCTGAAAGAAAAGGGGTTCCGCGTGACCGGGTCCGACGCCAACGTCTATCCGCCCATGAGCACGCAACTTTCGTCGCTCGGGATCATGCTGCGCTCCCCGTACGCGGCCGAAAACATCCCGGAGGACGCCGATCTCGTCATCGTGGGGAACGCGGTCACCCGGGACAACCTGGAGGCGCAGGAGGCGGTCAGGCGGGGGCTTCCCGCCCTCTCGATGCCCCAGGCGGTGGCCGACTTCTTCTTCGAAGGGAAGGAGACGGTCGTCGTGGCCGGAACCCACGGGAAGACGACCACCACTTCGCTTCTTGCCTGGTCCCTCTTTGCCCTGGGGGCCGACCCCTCGTTCCTGGTGGGTGGGATCCCGAAGAATTTCCCCGTGAGCTACCGGGTGGGAAAAGGCCCGCACTTCGTGATCGAGGGGGACGAATACGACACGGCGTACTTCGACAAGGGGCCGAAGTTTCTCCACTATCGCCCCCGCATCGCGCTGCTCACCAGCATCGAGTTCGACCACGCCGACATCTACCGGGACCTGTCCCACCTCAAGGAGTCGTTCCGTAAACTGGTCCGGATCCTCCCGAAAGACGGCCTGCTCATCGCCTCCATCGACTACCCGGACGTGGTCGAGGTCGCAATGGATGCTGCGTGCCCGGTCCTCTATTACGGCGTCGGGCGAGATGGTGCGTCGCATCCGGGCGAGGATCTCTGGCGGGTGAGATTTCTCCCGGACGAGGGGGGATTCTCCCGGTTTCGGATGGAGCGGGGCGGGGAGGCGCACGACTTTCGGCTCCGGCTCCCGGGAAGGCACAACGCGGGAAACGCTGCGGCCGCGGCCATCACCCTGTTTCGTCTCGGATATCCGCCGGAACGGGTCGCGGATGCGTTTTCCGGGTTCGAGGGAGTCCTCCGCCGGCAGGAGGTGGTCGGGGAGTTCGGTGGGGTTCTGGTGATCGACGACTTCGCCCACCACCCGACGGCCGTCCGCGAGACGATCCGGGGAATCCGCGAACGGTACCCAGGCCGGCCCGTGACCGCGGTGTTCGAACCGAGGTCCAACACGAGCCGGAGAAACGTGTTCCAGCGGGAGTTCGCCGAGGCGCTCTCCGGCGCGGACTCGGTCATCCTCGCGGGGGTGTACGGGGCGGAGAAATTCCCCCTGGAAGACCGGCTGGACCCGGAGGAGGTGGTCGCCTCCCTCCGGGGGGTCGGACGGAATGCGGAATATATCGAA
>DATEXR010000032.1 GCA_035256765.1 Candidatus Deferrimicrobiaceae bacterium
TGCCGGCCTGCTCGGACCCCGCGCGGGACCGGTTCGAGCGGGCGGAGAAGGCGTTCCTCGAACAGAAGATGGAGGCCGCCCTGACCGGCTACCGGTCGATCCCGATCGATTTTCCCCAGTCCCGGTACGCGCCCACCGCGCTCCTGCGGCAAGGGGACCTCTTCGGGTCGTACTACCGGAATTTCGAGGCCGCCGTGGAGGCGTACAGCTCGCTCGTGTTCAACTACCCCGGCTCCTCGGAGGCCCCGAGCGCGGTGATGCGGCGCGCGGAGATCCGCCGGCTGCAGTTCTTCGACTACGCCTCCGCGGTGGAGGACCTCGAGCTTGTCCGGAGACAGTATCCCGGCTTCCCGGGGATGGACGGCGTGATGCTCCTCCTCGCAAAGGCCTACGGGGGGCGGCCCGACCCGGCGAGGCAGGCCAGCGTTCTGTCCGAGCTGATCGAGAAGTTCCCGGACTCCCCGCGCGCGAGGGAGGGGAGGTGGATGAACGCCTACGCCCTCCTCGCGCAGGCGAAGTACGCGGAGGCGGACCGGGAGTTCCGGAAGATCCTCTCTCTGGTTTCGGACCGGAGGGAAGCCGCGCGGGCGCGGTGGGGGATGGCGCAGGCGATGGAAGGGGAGGGGAACCTCGAGGGAGCGCTCGCGGTGTACGAGGCGATGCGGGAGGACTGGGAGGACCCCGACTACGTGGCGGAGAAAGTGGAGCGGCTCAGAAAGCGGCTGAGCGCGAAATGACGGTTCCCCCGCGGGCGAAGCGGGAGAGGCAAGGCGGATGACAGCGGAAGGCGGAGAGCGGATCGCGGTGATCGGAGGCGGGTCGTGGGGAACCGCGTTCGCCGCGATGCTTGCGGAACGGCACGGGGAGGTCTCCCTCTGGGTGCGCGAGCCGGAAGTCTGCGCCGCGATCCGTGAGGGGAGGGAGAACCGGGCATTCCTCCCCGGGGTGAAGGTGCCGGAGGGCGTCCACCCGACGACGGACCTGGGGGAGGCGCTTGCCGGGCGGACGATCGTCGCCCTGGCGGTTCCCTCCCCGCACCTGCGGGATGTCGCCGGAAGATGCGGTCCGCACCTTGTCCGTGGGGCGACGGTCGCCTCCCTGGCGAAGGGGTTGGAGAACGGGACGCTTCTCCGGATGACGGAGGTCCTGGGGCAGGTCCTGCCCGCATCCCGGGCGCGCCTTGCCGTCCTGTCCGGTCCCACGTTCGCACGGGAAGTCGCCGGCGGGAGGCCCTCCGGGGCGACCGTGGCGTCGGAGGACCCGGCGGTGGCGTCGGCCCTCCAGGCCGCCTTTTCGGGGAAGCGGTTCCGCGTCTACGCCGGCACGGATGTCGTCGGCATCGAGATCGGCGGGGCGCTGAAAAACGTGATGGCGATCGCCGCGGGGATGGCCGACGGGCTCGGTTTCGGCCACAACGCGCGGGCCCTCCTGATCACCCGCGGCCTGGCCGAGATCTCCCGCGTGGGGATCCGGCTCGGCGCGGACCCGCAGACGTTCTACGGCCTCTCCGGTCTGGGCGACCTCGTTCTCACCTGCACGGGGGACCTCTCGCGGAACCGGACCGTGGGGATGCGGGTCGGCAGGGGGGAGAGGATCGACGACATCCTCGGGGGGATGAGCATGGTCGCGGAAGGGGTGATGACCGCGAAGGCCGCAGTCGCCCTTTCCCGGCGCACGGAGGTTGCGATGCCGATATCGGAGCAGGTGCATCTCATCCTGCATGAGGGGAAGGACGTCCGGGGCGCGGTCACCGAGCTCCTCTCGAGGGCCCTTCGCCCGGAGAAGGATTAGCGCGTGAGAGGACAGGCCACCCTGAAAAAGGAAATCCGGGATCTCCTTCGCGAGCGCAACGCCGTGATGCTGGCGCACAACTACCAGCGGGACGAGATCCAGGAGATCGCCGACATCACGGGGGACTCCCTGGGCTTGAGCCAGGAGGCGTCGCGGTGCGAGGCGGACGTGATCGTCTTCTGCGGCGTGCACTTCATGGCGGAGAGCGCCGCCATCCTCTCGCCGGACAAGACGGTGCTTCTGCCCCGGAGGGAAGCCGGCTGCCCGATGGCCGACATGATCACGGCCGACGACCTGCGCGCCTACCGGGCCGCCCATCCCGAGGCGGTGGTGATCACGTACGTCAATTCGTCCGCGGAGGTCAAGGCCCTCTCCGACATCTGCTGCACCTCCGGGAACGCGGTCAACGTGGTCCGCTCCATCCCCGAAGACCGGGAGATCTACATGGTGCCGGACCGCAACCTCGCCCATTACGTGGCGAAGATCTCCGGCAGGCGGCTCACCTGGTGGGACGGCTACTGCCCCACGCACGAGCGGCTCACCATCGAGGCGACCGTCCGGGCGAGGAAGGCCCACCCCGGCGCCGTGCTTGTGGTGCACCCGGAGTGCCCGCCGGAGGTGGTGGAGATGGCCGACGCGGTGCTGTCCACCTCGGGGATGTCCACCTACTGCCGCCGGTCCGGGGAGAAGGAGTTCCTCGTCGGCACGGAGATGGGGATCCTGTACCGGCTCCGGAAGGAGAACCCCGGCAAGACGTTTTTCCTCGCCTCCCGCGCGCTCATCTGCCCGAACATGAAGCTTACGACGCTCGAGGACGTCCGCGACTCCCTCGCCAGCCTCTCCCCCGTCGTGACGGTCCCCCCGGACATCCGGCGGAAGGCGCTCTCCGCCCTGGAGGCGATGCTCCGCGTTCCGCGCGACGTCTCCTGAGGGATTCGGAAAGATGTTCCGTTCCCACCCGACCCTGTCGTTCGAGCACATCGTTCGCGCCTTCGCGAAGGAACCGGGATCCCCCTGCGTCCAGGGGATGGACGTCCCCCCCGGGGCGCGCTCGTTCCTGATCGCGACGCTCTCCCGAAGGCTGGGGCGGCCGATTCTGGTCCTTTCCCCGTCGGACGCCGACGCGGAGGAGATGTTCCGGGAGCTTTCCGCCTATTGCGGGCCGATGGGGGCGGCTTTCTTCCCTTCCGTGGAGGTCGCCCCGTACGAAAAGCTTTCCCCCTATCCGCCGGCCGTCCACGACCGGATGCGGGCCCTCCACCGCCTGTCCCGCGCCCGGGAGGATGCGGGTCGCGGGTTGCCCCCCGTGGTCGTTTGCCCGGTTACGGCCGCGCACGAGAAGACGCTTCCGCCGGACGTGTTCGCCGCGGCCGTCTTCCGGCTCGCCGTCGGGGAGGAGATCGACCGGGACGATCTCTCCCGGCGCCTCGCCGAGCTGGGCTATGCGAGGCTGCCCGCCACGTCCGACCCGGGGGACTTTTCCCTTCGCGGGGGGATCGTGGACGTGTACAGCCCCGCGCACCCCCGTCCTGCCCGTATTTCGCTGGACGGCGACCGGATCGAGTCGATCCGCTGGTTCGACCCGGAGACCCAGCGGACCGGCGAAGACGGGGAGGAAGTAACCGTCCTTCCCTGCACCCAGGTGATCACCCGCGGGGAGTTCCTGCGCGCGGCGGCGGCCGCCGCTCCCGGGGCCGCCTCCGAGTTTCTCCGGCAGGGGATCCGGTACCACGGGGTCGATGCGTTTCTCCCGCGGCTTTACGGGCGCGCGGCTTCCGTGTTCGACTACCTCGACGAAAGAGCCGTGGTCGTCGTGGAAGATTCCCCCGCGTGTCTGGCCGCGACGAGGAACGCCTTCGCCGAGGCGGAGGAGAACTTTTTCCTCGCGGGAGAGGAAGAGGGCCTTCCCGGTCCCGGCGAGCTGTTCGTGCCGCCGGAAGAACAGGCCCGGACTCTTGCGCGGTTCCCCCTCCTTTGCTTCGACTCCCTCGAGGTCGCTCCCTTCGGCCGGGAGGTTTCCTTCCGGGGCGGGATGGACGCGGAAGGGAACGAGGACATCCGCCGCCGCACCGTATCCTCCGCGTCCGAAGGGCTGCTCCTCCCGCTGGTGACCGAGGCGAAGGAATGGTGGAAGAGGGGAGCCCGCTTCGCCATCACGTCGCTCTCCCCCTCGCAGGCCGACCGCATGGAGGAGCTTCTGTCGCCGTACCCCCTTCCCTTTGCCCGCGCGGAGTCGTTCCGGGATTTCGTGCTGGGCGGCAAGGGGGTGGCCCTCTGCCGGTCCGACGTGGCGAGGGGGTTCCGCCTTCCGGAGCTGGGAGTGGCGGTGGTGACCGAGGCGGAAGTGTTCGGGGAGAAGACCCGCGCCCGGAAGCGACGCAGGGAGACCCCCGCCCCCCTAGCCGAATTCTCGCTGCGGGAGCTGCGGGTGAACGACCTCGCGGTCCACGTCGACCACGGGATCGGGGTATACCGCGGGCTCCTCCGGCGCGTCGCGGCGGGAGTCGAGGGCGATTTTCTCGTGCTGGAGTATGCCGCCGGGGACCGGCTCTTCGTCCCCGTCGAGAAGATGTCGCGGGTGCAACGGTACGTCGCCTCCGAGGAGGCCCGCCCTACGCTAGCGCGCCTCGGCGGGACCGCATGGCAGCGGGCCAAGCGGAAAGTCCGGGACTCCCTTCTCTCGATGGCGCAGGAGCTGGTGGACCTGTACGCGAGGAGGCAGGTCGCCCTGCGGCCCCCGATCACCCTGCCCGACGCCGCCTACCGGGAGTTCGAGGCGGGATTCACCCACGAGGAGACGCCCGACCAGCAGCGGGTGATCGAGGAGGTGCTGGCGGACCTGACGGCGGAGAAGCCGATGGACCGCCTCGTCTGCGGGGACGTCGGGTACGGGAAGACGGAGGTGGCGGTCCGGGCGGCGTTCAAGGCGGTGCAAGACGGATGGCAGGCGGCGGTCCTCGTCCCCACGACCGTGCTCGCGGAGCAGCACTCCCGGACCTTCCGGGAACGGCTGGCCGGGTATCCGGTCCGCGTGGAGAGCCTCTCGCGGTTCCAGACCCGGAAGGAGCAGGCGAAGGTGGGGAAGGATCTGGCCGACGGGAAGGTGGACATCGTGATCGGCACCCACCGGCTGCTGCAGAAGGACATCTCCTTCCGGAACCTGGGGCTTGTCGTCATCGACGAGGAGCAGCGGTTCGGCGTCGCCCACAAGGAGAAGCTCAAAGCGATGCGCGCCACGGTGGACGTTCTGACCCTCACGGCGACCCCCATCCCCCGGACGCTCCACATGGCGCTGTCCGGCATCCGCGACATCAGCGTGATCGCGACCCCCCCCGAGGACCGGCTCTCGATCCGGACGTTCGTCCTCCCGTTTTCCGAGGAGGTCATCCGCGAGGCGGTGGACCGGGAGATCCGCCGCGGGGGCCAGGTGTTCTTCGTCCACAACCGGGTGGAGACCCTGCCGCCCATAGAGCGCTCCCTCCGGGAGATCCTCCCCCACGTCCGGATCGCGGTGGCCCACGGGCAGATGGACGAGGAGCAGCTGGCGCGCGCCATGGACGACTTCGCCGGAAGGCGCGTCGACCTCCTCCTGTGCACCGCCATCATCGAGGCGGGGCTGGACATCGCCAACGCGAACACGATCCTCGTCAACCAGGCGCACCGGTTCGGGCTCGCCCAGCTCTACCAGCTCCGGGGGCGGGTAGGGCGCGACCGCCACCGCGCCTACGCCTACTTTCTCCTGCCCCGGGACGTGACGATGACGAAGGAGGCGACACAGCGTCTCGGGGTGATCGCCGAGCTCACGGAGCTCGGCTCGGGGTTCCGGATCGCCTCGCACGACCTGGAGATCCGCGGCGGCGGAAACCTCCTCGGGAAGGACCAGTCCGGGCACATCCACCAGGTCGGGTACGAGCTGTACACGCAGCTGTTGTCCGAGGCGGTGGCGGAGATCTCCGGGCGGGAGGCGCGCGAGGACGAAGTGCCCGAACTCGACCTCCGGATCCCGGCGTTCCTGCCGGACGACTACATCCCGGAAGCGGGGACGAGGCTGGACTTCTACCGGAAGCTGGCCGCCTCGCGGACGGTCCCGGAGACCGACGACCTGGAACTGGAGCTTCTGGACCGCTTCGGACGCCTCCCCGCCCCCGCGGAAGCGCTGTGCGAGCTGACGCGCCTGCGGGCACGGATGCGGGAGGCGGGCGTGAGGGAGATGAAGCGGGGGAACGGAGCGCTCTTTCTCGCGCTCTCCGAGCGGTCCGCGATCGACCGATCCTTCCTCGTGCGGCTGGTGACGAAGGAAAAGGGGGCGTTCTCCTTCGCGCGCGGGGAGATGCTGTCGATGCGGCTGCCCGGCGAATCCCCCCCGGAGGTGCTCGCGGCGGCCAAAAACCTGTTGTACCGGTTATCCCCGGGCGGTAGCATATAATCTTTCACGGAGAAAAACCCGTTCGATCTTGCCGGAAGGAGAGTCGGCGGATGCGCAAGCTCATGGGGGTTCTCGTTCTCGTGACCGTGACGGCCCCGTCCTTTTTCGCCTGCGGGAGCGCGGGGAAGAAGGAGCCGGACGTCGTTCTGGCGGTGGTGGAAGGCGACCGGATCACCGAGTCGATGTTCCGGAAGGAGGCGGAGAACCTCCCGCCGTACATCCGCCCGATCGTGGAGACGCAGTCCGGGAGGATGCAGTTTCTGGACAGCCTGATCACCCGCGATCTTCTCATGCGGGAGGCGCTTCGCCGCGGCGTCGACCGGCGGGTCGACGTGCGCGGCCGGCTCGAGCAGGCCCGGAGGTCGATCCTTCTGGAAGCGCTTCTCCGGGAGGTCGCGGAGAACGCGCCGGCCCTCTCCGATGAGGAGCTCCGGAAATATTACGAGGAGAACAAGGCGAACCTCGAAACGGGGGAGCGGGTCCGGGTGCGCCACATCCTGTTCAAGGAGGAAAAAAAGGCGGAGGAAATCGCCCAAAGAGCGGAAAACGGAGAGCCGTTCGAACAGTTGATGCGTGCCGCCGAAGCGGTTGGCGGGACGACGGCGGATCTGGGGCTGATCGAACGGGGATCCTTCGACAAGGATTTCGAGAACGCCGCGTTCGGGGCCCCGAAGAATTCGATCGCGGGGCCGGTCAAGACGTTGTACGGATATCACGTGATCCAGGTGCTCGAGAAGCGGCCTGCCGGCCTGCCGCCGTTTGAGGAAGTCAAAGGGAAGATCGCCGCCGAACTGCGCGAGGGGGCGCAGCGGGAGGCCTTCGAAAAACTCGTGAACGGGCTCAAGAAACAGGCAAAGATACGCTTGACGGTACCCCTTCCGGCGGAAGGGCCGGCCCCCGTTCCCCCGGCGGGGAACGATGTCCCGTCGGGCGGGGCAACCCCGCCCAAGGGGGGACGCTGACCCCAGAGATGCCCGACCGGGTTCGCGCGATCCGCCGGCTGGCAGCCGCCTGGGTGGTGGCGGCCTGCTTCGTTTCCTGCGCGAAAAGCCCGGCTCCCCCCGCCGACTCCGATGTCGTCGTCGCGACGGTCAACGGCGCCCCGATCAACCTGAAGGAGTTCAAGATCGAGATCGCGAGGATCCGCGGGGTGGCCCCTTCCGCGGCGTCCCCGAGCGGGACCCGGTCGGAGGTCTCCCGCGCACTGCGGCAACTGGTCGAGCGCGCCGTGGTCCTGCAGGAAGGGGAGCGGACCGGGGTCACGGTGAGCGGGGCCGAGGTCGAGGAGGAGGTTCGGCGGTACCGGGCCGACTTTCCCCCCGGAGGGCTGGAAAAGGCGCTTCTCCAGGAAGGGATCGATGCGGAGGAATGGCGGGAGGGTCTTCGGCGGTCCATCCTGTACCGGAAGTCCGTCGAGGCGATCGCGGGGCCGCTCGCCGGGGTGACGGAGGAAGAGGTGCAGAGGGTGTACCGGGAGACGTTCGGAATGGCGACGCGGCCGGAGCGGATCCAGGTCAGGCAGCTCCTCTTCGATTCGCCGGAGAAGGCCGCGCAGGCGCGGGAGATGATGGTGCAGGGGGCCTCCCCGGACGATGTGGGGAAGCGGTTTTCCACGGGGGAGACCGCGCCGCTGGATGTCGATCTGGGGCTTCTCACCCGCCAGGAGCTGCCGGAGGAGGTCGCCGCGGAACTCTTCGGCCTGCCGGCGGGCGGCGTGAGCCGCGTGATCCGGCGGGACAAGACGGTAAGCCTCTTCTTCATCGTCCGGAAGTCGCCCCCCGGGGCGTTTTCCTACGCGGAGAAGGCGCCGGAGGTCCGCAAGGAGCTCCTTTCCGGACACCGGGAAGAAGCGTTCCGGAAATGGCTCGAGGCGGAGGTCGGCAAGGCGGACGTCCGGGTCGAGGAGAAGATCCTCGCAGGGTTTTCGGAGGGACGGAAGTGAGCGCCCGCCGGATCCTTCGGGCAACCGCCTTCTCGCTGTTTCTCGCCGCGCTCGCGTCGACGGCCTCCGCCCGGCTCGTCGATGGTGTTGTCGCGGTGGTGAACGACGAGCCGATCACCTTCTCGGAGTTCCGGGAGTCCGTCGCGGAAGGCATGGGGATCCCGGAGGGGGACGCGGACATCTACCTCCGGGAGGAGAGGGACCGGGAGCGAGTCCTCCGGGGCCTCGAGTCGCTGATCGAGTCGGTGCTGGTCCACCAGGAACTCAAAAAAATCGGCAATGCCGTAACCGAAAAGGATGTCGACGGCGCCGTGGCGTCGGTCATGAAGACGAACAACATGTCGGAGGCCGACTTCCGGGCGACGCTCGCCCGGGAAGGAATAACCCCTTCGGGGTACCGGAGGCGGATCCGGTGGCAGATCGAGCGCGGTTCGATCGTGCGGTCGAAGAAGTTCAAGGAGGTCACCGTCACGGAAGAGGAGACGAAGGCGTATTTCACGGAGAATGCGGAGAGGTTTTTAGTCGGCGCCGAGGTGCGGCTCGAGGCGCTTTTCCTCCCGTTTCCTGCCGGGGAGGCGGCAACGGAAGAGAAGGTCCGCATCCGGATCGCCGCGCAGCAGGCGTCCGATTACGTCCGGTCCGGGATGACGTTCGCGGAGGCGTCCCGCTTGCTGTCCTCCTCGGTCCCCGGGGTCTCGGTGGTTTCCTCCGACTTCGTGAAGACGGAGGACCTCCTCCCGGAAATCGCCAAAGAGATCCACCGGCTCCGGACGGGGGGGACATCCCTCCCGATCTTCACCGACGAGGGGGCCCATCTGATCCGTGTTCTCGAGCGGCGCGGGGGGGTCCTCCCCGAATTTTCCGCGGTGAAGGCTTCGCTGACGGAGGAACGGTTGGACCAGCGCAGCGAGAGGGCGTACACCGACATCCTGGTCGAGCTCAAGAAAGCCGCCACGATCGAAATCCACCTCTGAAAGGCGATCCCGCCGGGGGGGCCGGATTGCCCCCCGGATTCCGGGGAGAAAACGTCGGGGAGGGAAAAAAGGGTGCTTCCGGGAAAACTACAGGAACTCTGGGACGGGATGGAGGAGAACCGGAGGGTGACCCTCGCGATGGTCTCCGGCCTCTCCGATTCGGAATTCGTCCGCCGGAACGAGGGGGAGTGGTCGATCGCCGAGATCCTCGAGCACCTGGTCCTCGCCGAGACGGGGACCAGCAAGCTCATCCGGAAGATGCTGAAAGAGAACGCGGGGAAGCTCCCCCCCTATCCGGCCGACGACTCGAGGCTAGGCGTGCGCGAGACCGGCCGGCCGGCCGAACGGATGACGGAGGCGCCCGAAGTGGCGCATCCGAAGGGGTCCCACGGGAAGGAGGAGATCCTTCGGCTCGCCGGGCAGGCCCGGGAGGCGACGCGGACCTCCCTGGAGATGCTTTCCGGCGTGGACCCCGGCAGCGTGGAGTTTCCCCATCCTTTCTTCGGGGGCATGAATCTCTACGAGTGGCCCCGCCGGATCATCGTGGAGCACGAGAGGCAGCACCACTCGCAGATCGAAAGGATCCTGCGGAGCCTGGGGAAGTAGGGGAAGCACCTTGAATCATACCAAGAACAGGGAGGTTACGAAGAACTGTTCGGCGCCGCGACGATGCACCCCGTCGCGGGGGCGGCCGGTTGCGGCTTTGCCGCTCGGGGTCCCAAGCTCGCATCCCGCTCCCCGGTTCCGTCAAGCAATCGGGGCCGCCTGCTCGCGGGGGGCTTCCCCTCCGCTACGCTCGCGACCTGCGCCCGCTCGCTGCCGGTTCCGCTCGACGCAATCGATGCCTCGCTCCACAGGCCACCGGCATCCAGGGGACCATTCCCTCAGATCCCGGCATTCGAGGGCCGCTGCATCCGCCCCGGCGTCGTTGCCGTCCCTCACCGTACCGCTGCGGATACGCCTCGGTCGGGCGCCTTGCCGGATGCGGCGCATCGACCCTCTCGGTGCTCGGCCTCTTCGGCAACGGCCCCCTGGACGCCGGGAACCCCCCGCATCGCCCGGCGTCCCGGATTGGTACACCGAACGTTCCCTTCGATCGTTCTATGAAGCGTAGGGCTGAACGGCCGAGAATCGCCGTCACGATGGGGGACCCGGCAGGGGTCGGCCCGGAGATCGTGGTGCTTGCGCACCGGTTCCCGGAGGTCGTTTCCGCCTGTCGCCCCGTGGTGTACGGGGATGCCGGAATCCTCGGGCGGGCGGCGGCCGTTCTGGGGGAAACGATCGAGGTGGCCGAAGGCGGCGAAGCCGGCCCGGGCCGGATCGTCGTGCGGCCGCTCTCCGCCTTGAACCTTGGCGAGGTGCCGTTCGGCCGGATTTCGGAAGCCGGGTCCCGAGCGATGGCGGACTACATCCGGGAGGCGGCCCGGGACGCCCTGGCCGGACGCGTCGACGCCATGGTCACCTGTCCGATCACGAAGGAGGGGTTGCGCGCGGCGGGCGTCCCCTTTCCGGGGCACACCGAGTTCCTGGCCGACCTGTGCGGCGGCGCGGACGTGGTGATGATGCTCGCCGGGGAGCGCCTCCGCGTCGCGCTGGTCACCATCCATGTGTCATTGCGGAAGGCCCTGGAACTTCTTTCCCTCCCGGTCATCGTACGTACCATCCGGATCACGCACGACTTCTTCCGGAAATACATGGGAACGGACGCTCCCCGGATCGCGGTGGCGGGGGTCAACCCCCACGCGGGCGAGGGGGGCCTGTTCGGAGACGAGGAGAAGACGATGGTGGCGCCGGCCGTTGCCGCCTGCCGAACGGAGGGGATCGACGCGTCGGGCCCCTACCCCCCCGACACCCTCTTTTACCGGGCCTACCGGGGGGAGTTCGATGTCGTGGTGGCGATGACGCACGACCACGGCCTCATCCCCTTGAAACTCGTCCACTTCGAGGACGGGGTCAACGTGACGATGGGGCTTCCCGTCATCCGCACCTCGGTCGATCACGGCACCGCGTACGACATCGCCGGGAAGGGGACCGCCAGCCCGAACAGTCTTCTCGCCGCGATCCGCATGGCCGCGGGCATGGCCGCGGCCCGAAGGTAGCCCTCATGGCGCTCGACCGGATCCTCGTGCGCGGCGCGCGCGAGCACAACCTGAAAAACATCGACGTGGAGATCCCCCGGGACCGGCTCGTCGTGATCACCGGGGTCTCGGGGTCGGGGAAGTCGTCGCTCGCCTTCGACACGATCTACGCGGAGGGGCAGCGCCGGTACGTCGAATCCCTCTCCGCCTACGCGCGCCAGTTCCTCGAGCAGATGGAGAAGCCCGACGTCGACTCGATCGAGGGGCTCTCCCCCGCCATCTCCATCGAGCAGAAGTCGGTCAGCAAGAACCCTCGATCGACGGTGGGCACCGTCACCGAGATCTACGACTACCTGCGCCTCCTGTACGCCTCCGTCGGGGTCGTCCACTGTCCCTCCTGCGGGCGGGAGATCCGCCCGCAGACCGTCTCCCAGATCGTCGACGCGGTGATGGGGTTGGGCGAGGGGGAGAAGGCGCAGATCCTGGCTCCGATCGTCCGGGGACGGAAGGGGGAGTACCGGAAGGAGCTCGCCAAGCTTGCCCGGGACGGATTCTCCCGCGTCATCGTCGACGGCGAAGCGAAAACCCTGGACGAGGAGATCGTCCTCGACAAGAAGAGGAAGCACGACATCGAGGTGGTGGTCGACCGGATCCGCGTTTCGGAGGGCTCGCGCGGGAGGCTGTCCGACTCCGTGGCGCTCTCCCTGTCCCTGGCCGACGGGCTGGTGCGCATCGTCGACGGGAAGGGGGGCGGCGTCATCTACAGCGAGAAGTTCGCCTGCCCCGACTGCAACGTGAGCTACCCCGAGGTGACCCCCCGCCTCTTCTCCTTCAACAGCCCCCACGGGGCCTGCCCGGAGTGCGACGGTCTGGGGACGACGATCTACTTCGACCCCGACCTGATCGTCCCCGACAGGACGAAAAGCATCCGGGAGGGGGGAATCGCCCCCTGGAGCAAGCGGACGACGGTCTTCTACTACCAGATGCTCGAGGCGCTGTCGGCCCACTACGGGTTCTCCCTGACGGAACCGTTCGGGAAGCTCCCGGCCCGGGCCCGGGAGGTCCTGCTCAACGGGTCGGGGGGGGAGACGATCCGCTTCTTCCTGGAGGACGGAACGCGCCGATTCTCCTTCGCCAAGCCGTTCGAGGGGGTGATCGCGAACCTGGAGCGGCGGTACCGGGAGACGGACTCGGAAGGGGTGCGGGAGGAGCTCGCCCGGTACATGAACAACCGGCCGTGCCGGGCGTGCGGGGGGGCGAGGCTCAAGAAAGAGGCGCTGTGCGTCACGGTGGGGGGCAAAGGGGTGGACGCGGTCACCCGCCTCTCCATCGGAGATTCCCTCGCGTTCTTCGAAGGCCTGTCCCTCCCGGAGCGGGAGGAGCAGATCGCGGCACGGATCGTAAAGGAGATCCGGTCGCGCCTTGCCTTCCTCGCGAACGTGGGGCTTGACTACCTCTCCCTCGACCGCGCCTCCTCCTCCCTGTCGGGCGGGGAGGGACAAAGGATCCGGCTGGCCACCCAGATCGGCTCGCAGCTGATGGGAGTCCTCTACATCCTCGACGAGCCGTCCATCGGCCTGCACCAGCGGGACAACCGGCGGCTGCTCGACACCCTGAAGCAGCTGCGCGACATGGGGAACACGGTCCTCGTGGTCGAGCACGACGAGGAGACGATCCGCCAGGCCGATTTCGTGATCGACATGGGCCCCGGCGCGGGGGAGCACGGCGGATACGTCGTCACGGCGGGAACGCCCGGGGAGATCCTTACGAGCGAGGCCTCCCTGACCGCGCTCTACCTGTCGGGGAAGCGGGAGATCCCCGTCCCCGCGACCCGGCGGCGCCCGAACGGGAATTTCCTGACGCTTCACGGGTGCACGGCGAACAACCTGAAGAACATCGACGTCACCTTCCCCTTAGGGGTCATCACCTGCGTCACCGGCGTCTCGGGCTCGGGGAAGTCGACGCTGGTGCTGGACACCCTCCACCGGGCGCTCGCCCAGAAGATCTACGGCTCCCGGGAGAGGCCCGGATCGTACGGAACGCTTACGGGCCTTGCCCTCGTCGACAAGGTGATCCACATCGACCAGTCGCCGATCGGCCGGACCCCCCGGTCGAACCCGGCGACCTACTCGGGCGCCTTCACCCCGATCCGCGACCTCTTCGCGATGCTCCCGGAGAGCAAGGCGCGGGGGTACCGGCCCGGCCGGTACTCGTTCAACGTCAAGGGCGGCCGGTGCGAGGCGTGCGAGGGGGACGGGATCATCAAGATCGAGATGCACTTCATGCCGGACGTCTACGTGACGTGCGAGGTCTGCCGGGGGAAGCGGTACAACCGCGAGACCCTCGAGATCGCCTACAAGGGGAAGACGATCGCGGACGTGCTCGACATGACGGTCGACCAGGCCCTTTCCTTCTTCGAGAGCATCCCGGCGATCCGGCAGAAGCTTGCCACCCTCTCCCGGGTGGGGCTGGGGTACATCCGGCTCGGCCAGCCCGCCACGACGCTGTCGGGGGGAGAGGCGCAACGGGTGAAGCTGGCGAAGGAGCTTTCCAAGCGGGCGACGGGGAGGACCGTCTACCTCCTCGACGAGCCGACGACCGGACTCCACTTCGACGACATCCGGAAGCTGCTCTCGGTTCTCCAGATGTTCGCGGAGTCGGGGAACACGGTGATCATCATCGAGCACAACCT
>DATEXR010000033.1 GCA_035256765.1 Candidatus Deferrimicrobiaceae bacterium
GTACCCGGCGGCAACTCCCTTCTGCGTCCCTTCCTTCGGGTGGACGACGGTTTCCTCCAACGCCACGTCCGCGTGACACTTGGAACAGGCCGTCGCGGTGGCTCGATCCTTCACCTGGTTCGTGTCCCGGTGGCAGCGGACGCACCCCTTGTTGCCGCCGAGTTTCACCACGTGGGAAGCGTGGCGGAAGATATCCGTGGTGTTGTACATGTCGCGGTGGCACTTGTCACACGCCGTGTTCCTGTCGAAGGGCAGGTTCTTGTGATGGCATTGGACGCAGGAGGGAAGCCCTCCGAACTTCGTGATGTGGAGATCGTGCGGGAAGAGGACCAGCCGATCGTCGCGGTTGCCGTTGATCATCAACAGCGGCATGCGCTTCCACCCGTCGGGAACGGGTACGTCTTTCTGCAACACGCGCACGTCGCGAAGGTGTCCGCCGGTGGGCGGCCCGACGACGCCGTCCAGCGTGCGCTGAGCCGAGACGGCGGTATGCACGGACCGGTCGGCGTGCCGCACGTTGCCGGAGATGATGCCGATCGCGGCGGCCGCGGCGCCGATGAAGGCGATCGAGTATAACCTGGGCGCCGCAAGCGAGAGGGGAAGAAGCGTCCGAACCGTGCCCGGATTGAAGACGGGACCCGGCGAAGGGCGGGCCTCCTCCCCGGGCTCCCCGCATTCGTGCTCCTCCGGATACACCCTGAGTCTCTCGACGAAGAAGATGAACACGAGCACGGCGCCCGCCACGATCCCGAGGCTGACCGCGATCTCCATCCAGCTCGGGAAGTAGGACATCCCCTCGGGGCGGTAAAATGCCACGATGCAGACGTCGAAGCGGTAGCCGATCGTGCCGAGGACGGTCATCGCCGCGCTCGCGGCGAGGCCCGCGGGACTGTTGCGCACGCCGCGGAAAGCCAGGAGCGTCGCCGGCACCAGCGCGCCGAGCGCGACCTCGAAGAGGAAGAGATTCCCCTGCCAGGAGCCGTCGAACGCGGACCCGAGTGTCCCGCGCGCGGCCAGGTCCCCGAGCCGCAGGATGGCGTACAGGAACAGCACGACCGACGCGGCCTTTCCGAGACCGGCCAGCTGGTTCATGCGGAGCCGGTGGCCGAACATCCATGCCGAGAAGAAGGACTCCGCGGTCACCATCATCAGCCCCAGGCCGATCGCCGAGACGAGGAACAGGATCCAGATGATCGGGCTGTACCACAGCGGGTGCAGCCGGTACGGCGCGATGAGGAACAGGGATCCGAGCGAGGACTGGTGGAGCGAGGACAGCACGATCCCGATGATCACCAACGGGATCGTGGCCTTCTTCAGAAGGGCGTAGATCGACGTGAACGGTGGACGGTTGAACCAAGGGTGCTCCAGGACGACGGGGCTGAACTCGAGGGCGAGGACGGTGAGGTACAGCATGACGCACATCGCCACCTCGAACAGCACGGAGCGGAACTGGGGGAAGAAGATCGTGTGCCAGATGTTCCACGGCAGGCCCAGATCGTACATGATGCCGACGGCCACCGCGATGTAGCCGAGGAAGGCCGTCAGGATCGCCGGCCTGGTGAAGGGGTGGTACGCCTCCA
>DATEXR010000034.1 GCA_035256765.1 Candidatus Deferrimicrobiaceae bacterium
ACCGAGAGCGTCGATGCGCCGCGCCAGCAAGGCGCGCGACTGAGGCATACCGTTGAGTATGGTGAAGAAGCGCAACGAAGCGGGAGCGGATGCAGCGGCGCTCGAATGCCAAGGTATTTGCGAGACGGTGCACTAGGGGGGGGTGCGATCGGGGCGGGCGGATCTCGGAGGAGCGCGATGAAGGTCGGCAGGCACGTCGGTCTCCAGGCGCTCATCTTTTTCCTGGTCTCCTCCGCCTTCGCCACGATCTACATCACCCAGCCCGTCCTGCCCGTGATCCGGTCCGAGTTCGGGGTGAGCGCGTCGACCGCCTCGCTCACGGTCTCCGCCGTCATCTTCGGGATCGCGCTGGCCACCCTTCCCTTCGGAAGGCTGGTGGACACGTTCCCCGTGCGCCCCATCCTGTTCACGGGCGGGACCGTGGTGATCGGGTGCAGCCTGTTCTGCGCCGCAACGAAAAGCCTTCCGCTCCTGGTGCTCGCCCGGTTCCTCCAGGGGCTTTTCATCCCTTCGCTCACCACATGCCTCGTGGTGTATCTGGTGCGGTCCCTCCCGCAGGAGCGCCTGAACGTCGTGATGGGGTCCTACGTCTCGGCGACGGTGGCGGGAGGGCTGGGGGGACGCCTGCTGGGAGGATGGATCCATCCCCCGCTCCACTGGCGCTACGCGTTCGTGACCGCTTCCGTGCTGCTTGCCCTGGCGATGGTGGCCGCCGCCCGGTTGCTGCCCAAGGAGGAAAGGGAACCGGAACCGGTTTCGGATACGACGGGATTCCTCGCGCTTCTTTCGCGCCCCGAGCTGCTCCGGACCTACTTCGTCGCGTTCGGCGCTTTCTTCGTCTTCTCCTCCCTGTTCAATTACCTCCCCTTTTACCTCGCGGGGCCGGATTTCCGCGCTTCCACGCAGGTCATCACCCTCATGTACCTCTCGTACGTCATCGGCGTGGTGGTCGGCCCGCTGGCGGGGAACGCGAGCGACCGGATCGGGAACGGGGCCACGATCGCGCTCGGCTCGGCGGTCTTCGCCCTCGCGATCCTGGTCACCTTCCTGCATTCGATGATCGCGATCATGGCGAGCCTGGCGGGCGTGTGCGCCGGCTTCTTCGCGGTGCACGCCGCGGCCGCCGGGTCGCTCAACCGAAGGCTTACGGCCGGGCGCGGGCGCGCCAACTCCCTCTACGTATTGTTCTACTACCTCGGGGGATCGATCGGGATCACGGTCAGCGGGCACGCCTACGGATACGGGGGATGGCGGCTGGTGGCGGCGATCGGCGTCTGCATGCTCTGCACCACGTTCGCCGCCGGGGTCGCCGAGATGCGGGCGGAAGGGCGGGGACACTCCTAAGATCAGGGACGTTCCTTCTATGACTGACCGGCTTGTCAAGAGGGAAGCGTAATAGCGATCAAGGTAGACGACGGTTCATCAGCCTTCTATGCGCGGGTTGGTTACCGCAGTGCGATGCTCCGGTCCGTCGGGGAGCTGCCTCGG
>DATEXR010000035.1 GCA_035256765.1 Candidatus Deferrimicrobiaceae bacterium
AAGAGGAGGCTTCCATGCCTTCCGGGCCCCCACCAGAGGGAGAAGCGCCCGGCCTCGAGCGTCGCCTGCGGCCAGCCCAGGCGAAGAGAGGTCTCCTCGACCCGGCCGATCGTATCGCCGTCGAATCCCGAAAGGAAGTCCCCGCGTCCCTGCAGGGCCGCCCAGTCGTAAGGAGCCGCGCGGAAGAACCCACCCACACGAACCCCCCCGTCTTTCGGGACGGGGATTCCTTGGGCATTGGGGGCCACGCGTCCATCGCCGGAATGCTCCAATGCCGCGCGGAGGCGGAAATCGTATCGGTGCTCCGCGCCCAGGATCAGAAACCGGAGCATTCCGTCTTCGAACGGGTCCGTGGTGCCGTAGGCTTTTTGCGCCTCCTTGGCGACTTCGCGCGCTTCGAGCCCCCGGTCTCCGGTCATCAGGCCGGGGAGGAGTCCCAACCCTTCCAGCTTGTCGATGACAAGATAGCTTTCCGGCTCCTCCGGCAGGAAGATTTCCGGGCTCGCAGAGAAGGCTGCCGAAGGAACTGTCAACACAATGCACACCGCAAGGACACGGAGAAGCGTCTTTGACATGGAAGCGATCAACCGATCTCCGTAGGGAAGCAACCTAACTACCTGTGGTGGATACGAATTTCATGCGAATTCTGATCAGAACGCCACGATCAGGACGCCTGCGGTAACGGCGATCTGGTACAGGTTGCAGGGAGGAGGGAAAAGAACGATGACAGGAGTTCCGCCGGGATTTTCGATTACGCAACTTGGAAACTGATCGTCTTCAGATTGGGCAGGGGAACCCTTTTGCCGACCCCTAAAATTTCCACCCCGACGACTTGGTCCTGCTCGTCATAATCGAGGATGATCCCGGGCTGCACCTCCCTGGATTCCACGATCCTGGAATCGTCGAGGCGCCAATACAGCGCATCCGCTTTTTCGTCGTAGTGGATCCTCATATCTTCTCCTTCATCGCACGGTCGATGAACGCGGTAACGACACGCCGAGGGCTTACCGAGTGATTATATATCACTCGTAGAACTCGTCCCCCAAATTCCGGGATAGGTGCCATCGCGTGCGTCAGGTCCGGATCCGACGGATCTCCCGCCACTTTCCGGGGATTCTCCAGAACACGCTGAACCCATTCCGTCTCGATGCCCCTTTCCGACATCACCAACAACGCGTGTGCCGTATATTCGACGAACGGTCCCTCCATTTCAGAACGCCACGATCAGGACGCCCGCGGTGACGGCGATCCGGTGAAGGACCTGGCCGACATTTTGCCCTTCTCGCTGTCAGGCCGGGCCGAACTCGCGGAGAAGGGCAACGCTGCCATGTCCGGAGGCTTTCCGGTAATACGCTTCGTCGGCCGTGAGCATCGTCCCCCCGTTCCGCAGGGCGACCGCATGGTACGCGGCGTCGTAGAAGGTGACGCCGCAGCGTTGCACCAACCGGAATGCCTCCCGGCAGAGGTCCGGCGTCGTCTCCGCCTCGGGAAAGCGGTAGCCGAGAAAGACTTCCATCATCTCCGAGGCATGACCGGGGTTCTTAAGGGCGAGCACGTTTCCCACCTCGAACGCCCACAGGCGCGGAAGGAGGATGTCCGCCTTCCCCTCCAGCCAGGCCGCCAGGACCTCCTCGGCCTTGTCCCGGTCCCGCTCGGAAGGCCCGGGGAATCCCCATTTCAGCAGGACGGAGGCGTCCGGCACGATCAGCACGGACAGGCGCGCCTCAACGCCGCTCCCGGTCGCGTCTCAGGGTGGAGACGATCTTTTCCGTGGACAGGGGCGGGCTCTTCTCCCTGAGCGCTCGCAGCCGTTCAGTCAGCTTCCTCCGCCGGATGGCCAGAAGCTCCCTTTCCAGGGCCGCGTTGACCACCCTGCTGCGCTCCCCGCGAGGCACGAGCTCCTCCAGCTCCCGTGCGATGTCGCTCTTGATCATGAAATTCAGCTTCCGGGCAGCATCTCCCATTTGATCACCTCTCATGCAGAGGTAATATCATTACCCCTTTACCATACCTACTTTCCGTCGGATTGTCAATTGCCTGTCGGACGGGTCAGAACGCCACGATCAGGACGCCCGCGGTGACGGCGTTCCGGCAGAGTGTGTCGACTCCGTTCATCAGACTATCGTGTATGCCAGACCCCCGACGTGTTCGAAATGGCGGTCGGAAGTGAGGAGTTCGGCGCCGTACTCCATCGCCTGGGCGGCGATCCAGATGTCGTTGGAGGGGATCGGAGTCCCTTGACGCCGCAGCTGCAAGGCGATTCTGGAGTACCGGTCGGCCGTCACGTCGGCGACGGGCACCACTTCAACCGCTTCGTGTTCGAGGAATCGGGTCAATAGGGACATGTTGTAGTCGAAACGCGAGCCGTTGCGGAAACCGAACAGGATCTCCCCGAGGACCACCGGCGAGACCAGGACCGATTCTGAGCCGGCGATCTTGCTTACGGCCGGAGCGTGCTCCATCCGGTAAAGCGCGTACACATTCGTGTCGATGAGGATATTCACTTCCACATCGCCTCATCGATCTCTTCGAAGATTTTGGTAGCCTCTTCGAACTCCCTGGCCTCATCTTCCGTCCACCCTCCCGCAAGTTCCGCAAGAGATGCGCCCTTGGGTGACCTTTTCCTTCCGCCTCCGGTGCCGGTCCCGGCCCGGATCAGCTCGAGAACCACCTTGTTCAGCGATTTGCCCGACTCCTTGGCCATCCGCCGCAAGGCCTTCTCTACCTCGGGGTCGGCAATCCGAATCGTGATTTGCGTTATTTTCTTCATGACCTATCTTTCAAATCATGGTGATTCTTTTTACGCCTCATCCAAATCGCCGTCAAACGGTTGCCGGAGAGTCGCCGATCGACCGGGCCGGCGGGGGCCGGGAGCGCCTGGGCGAGAAGCGATCCGGTCAAAGCAAGGGAACCCCG
>DATEXR010000036.1 GCA_035256765.1 Candidatus Deferrimicrobiaceae bacterium
CTACGAAATCGATGTCCTGCAACAGTTTGCCGGGAAAGGCGAGACGAGCGTGACCGTTGATGGAGTTCCGCAACCCGACCAGGCAATTTCCCTCGTCGACGACCGCCGGAAACATTCGGTCGAGGTGGTGATACACCATGCACCCAGGTAACACCAAGCGAGGCGGTGTATCAGCCCATCGAGCTAACCCCCTTCCCGCCCCGAAAAAACCCTTTGTTTGCAAGGGGTTTGCCATCCGTTCCGCTTGTCCATCCAAAATCGGTAGAGACGTCCGGAAGATGATTCCATCAAGACACGGGTGGACCGACCACAGGGATAGGTCAATATGGCATGAAGGAAATCTCGCCCCGAACCGGCAGGACGGACCGGGGAGACAGAAGCCGCGTGAAAGGAGGACCACCATGCAACGCCTCCCGTCGATCCTTCTCGCTGGAATATCCGTCCTCGTGACGGCGGTTCCCGCATTCGCCGCACCCACGCAGAGCGAACCGACGCAGGGATGCATCGGGTGCCACGTCTCCGTGACCCCCGGGATCGTGGCCGACTGGGAAAAAAGCCGCCACGCCAGGGTCACCCCGGCGGAGGCCCTCAAGAAGAGCGCCCTGGAGAGAAGGGTCTCCACGGAAAGCATCGCGGAGGGGCTTTCCGGTACCGTAGTTGGCTGCGCGGAGTGCCACACAAGAAATCCGGAGAGGCATACGGACACCTTTGAGCACAACGGGTACAAGGTCCACGTGGTGGTGACTCCCGACGACTGCGCCACCTGCCACTCCGTCGAGAGGAGCCAGTACGACAAGAACATCATGGCCCATGCCTACGCGAATCTCGCAGGCAACCCCGTGTACCACAACCTCGTCGACATGGTGAACGGCGTCCAGGTCTTTTCCGGGGGGAAGACCACCATCCGCCCCCCCGACCGGGAGACGAACGAAGACTCCTGCTTCTACTGCCATGGGAGCAAAGTCGAGGTCAAGGGGGTGAAGACCCGGAAGACGGTCATGGGAGATATGGCATTCCCCGTTCTTTCCGGGTGGCCCAACCAGGGGGTCGGGCGGGTGAACCCCGATGGAAGCCTGGGGTCGTGCGCCGCATGCCACACCCGGCACCAGTTCTCCATCGAGATGGCCAGGAAGCCGTACACGTGCTCGGAATGCCACAAGGGACCCGACGTCCCCGCCTACAAAGTGTACGAGGTGAGCAAGCACGGGAACATCTTCAGCGCCCTCGGGAAGGAGTGGGACTTCCACGCCGTCCCCTGGACGGTGGGAAAGGACATCACCTCCCCCACGTGCGCCACCTGCCATGTAAGCCTCGTCGTTTCCGGGGAGGGGGAAGTCGTCGCGGAGAGAACCCACCGGATGAACGACCGCACCTCCTGGCGGATCTTCGGCCTGATCTACGCGCACCCGCACCCCGTTTCCCCGGACACGACCATCATCCGGAACAAGGCGGGTCTGCCCCTCCCCACCGAGCTGACGGGGGAGCCGGCGGCGGATTTCCTGATAGACGCGGCGGAGCAGGCGAAAAGGCGGCAGGCGATGGAACGGGTCTGCCGCGCATGCCACAGCAAGGAGTGGGTGGACGGGCAGTTCGCCCGGCTCGAGAACACGATAAAGACCACGAACGAGATGACCCTCGCGGCGACGAAGATCCTTCTCTCGGCCTGGGAGCAGGGGGCCGCGCGGGGCCTGGGGCAGAACGACAGCTTCTTCAACGAGGGGATCGAGAAGAAATGGGTGGAGCAGTGGCTCTTCTACGCGAACTCCACCCGCTACGCCTCGGCCATGATCGGGGCGGACTACGGCGTCTTCGCCGACGGGCGGTGGTCCCTCTCCCGCAACCTCCGGGAGATGGCCGAATGGCTCGCGGAGCACGGAACACCTGCGGTCGAAAAACGGAAATAAGGGACGTCCCCCGGGAAGCGGGGCCGGTTTCCTCGCCGGTCCCGCCTCACCGCTACACGTGATTACGCAGCATCAGGTCGGCTACGGGTTTGCGCCGGGTTCGCGTCCTGCTGTCCCTTCCTGTCCCCTTGACGGAGTGCCCCACCTCCGAAACGTACCGGTTCCGACCCGCACCTAATCCGTCATCGAACTCCGGATACGGAGAGGAGGCGGGGAAAGATGACCGCAAAGATGCCCGGGGATCCGGCGACCCGTTCCACCCTCGAGGCGGTCCGTCGTTTCAACGAGGCGTTCGACCGCCACGACGTGGACGGCGTCATGGCGGCCATGACGGATGATTGCGTGTTCGAAAACACCTGTCCTCCTCCTGACGGGGAGCGGTACGCGGGACAGGGTTCTGTGCGGACGTTCTGGGAGCGCTTCTTCGCCTCTTCCCCCGACGCTCGCTTCACGACGGAGGAGATCTTCGCCGCAAAGGACCGATGTGTGATCCGGTGGCGGTACGACTGGGTAGGCAAGGACGGAACGCCCGGCCATATCCGCGGCGTGGACCTCTTCCGCGTGCGCGACGGAAAGGTGGCGGAGAAGATCGCCTACGTCAAGGGGTGACCTTTCCCCGGAACCCCTTATGTTTCCTCAAGACCCGAAAACAGCCGTTGTTTGCAGAGGGGTTGCGCCGCGTCGTCCAGGGGGCGCGTACACCCTTCTTTTTCCCGGAATTCCTTCGACACCGATGCCGGAAAAAAGAACGTCTTTGGGAAACCGCTCCGCGGAAGACCAATCTAACTATTGGTTGCGGAGGCTCGTCAATGTATCCGGCTTTCACCGAGAGAGGAAAGGAGACCATCTTGAAGGCGAAACCTCATGTAGTTCATGATGTTGGCGGAATTCAATCGGTTCGTCCCGAATCCCTTCACGAGCTCTTCGAAAAATTCTTCAACGAGGGCGATCTCGACCGCATCGGCCGCCTGTACGAACCGGACGCCGCTCTCGTCGATCGGGACGGAACGATCGTGTCCGGCAAAAGCTCGATTATCGAATATATCCGTGGCCTGCTTTCCCTCAAACCGACAATTCGGGTGGAACATATCAGGACGATAGAAGCAGGTGATGTCGCCGTACTCGTGTCGGAGTGGCAGATGAGCGGCACCGCACCGGACGGGTCCACGATTACGGACGGTGGTCGTACCTACGATATCGTCCGGCTCCAGTCGGATGGGACATGGAAGGTTGTCATCGACAACCCGTGGGGAACGGTGCTCCCCGACCTTGGAGAAGAAACCAAGCTGCCACGAAAACATTGAACGGGAAACCCAAGGGGGCTTGCAATGGCCAAAGAGAAGATCATCGCGGTAGTGGGTGCAACCGGTGCGCAGGGTAGCGGATTGTGCCGCGCCATAACGAATGACAAGAACGGCGGATATCGGGTGCGGGCCCTGACGAGAAACCCCGGCTCCGACAAGGCGAAAGAACTGAAGAAAATGGGCGTCGAGGTCGTCGCGGCGGACGTCAACGACGAGAAGAGTCTGGAAAAGGCGTTCCGGGGCGCCCACGGGGCGTTCTGCGTTACCTTCTTCTGGGAGCACTTTTCGCCCGAGAAGGAATACGCGCATGCCGCCGCCATGGCCCGCGCGGCAAAGCATGCCGGCGTCAAACATGTCATCTGGTCGACCCTCGAAAACACCCGCAATTGGGTTCCCGTAAGCGACGACCGCATGCCCACGCTCATGGGCAAGTACAAGGTGCCGCACTTCGACGCCAAGGGGGAAGCCGACCAGGTCTTTACCGATCTCGGCCTGCCGGTCACCTTTCTTCTGACGTCGTTCTACTGGGAGAACCTGATCCACTTCGGCATGGGGCCCAAGAGGGGGGCGGACGGGAAACTGGCGATCACGTTTCCCATGGGCGACAAGAAGCTGCCGGGGATCGCCTCCGACGACATCGGCAAGTGCGCGTACGCTATCTTCCAGAAGGGGCGCGAGTTCGTCGGAAAGACCGTCGGGATCGCCGGCGAGCACCTGACCGGAGCGCAGATGGCCGCCGCCCTTACGAAGGCGATCGGGGAGGAAGTTCGCTACCACGACGTTTCCCCGGAAATATACCGCGGCTTCGGATTCCCGGGCGCCGACGACCTCGGGAACATGTTCCAGTTCAAGCGCGACTTCGAGCATGTCTTCTGCGGGGCACGCGACGTCCGCCGCGCCCGTGCTCTCAACCCCTCCCTGCAGACGTTCGAGGCCTGGCTTGCCGGGAACAAGAGCCGGATCCCGATCGAAAAGGAATCCCGGCGGGCGGCGGGAGAATGAACGAACCCGGCCGATGGTCCGGGTGAATCGGGATCATTTCATGGAGGAAATATCCCCCGGCCCCTTCCGGGATGCGGAAGAGGTGTGTCCCCGTCCATGCAATGATGCCGAAGGGGGATG
>DATEXR010000037.1 GCA_035256765.1 Candidatus Deferrimicrobiaceae bacterium
GGTCGCGCGAGGGGTAGGAGAAGTATTCGTGGGTCTGGATGTTCGCCCAGAAATCCTCGAGGTCCTTCGTCAGGATGAGGAGGTCGTGCCGCACGCCGATCTGGTCGCGCACGTGCCCGCGGAACACCGCCTCCTGCTTGAAGCCGAGCTTCTCGAAGACCTTCTTCGCACCCGACTGCGTCTCCATCATCTCCGCGACGATCTTCTCCAGCCCGCATTTCAGGGCGTGCAGGAAGAGCTCGTTCGCCAGGATACTTCCCAGCCCCTGGCGCTGGTAGTCGCCCCCCACCACGATGCGGATCGTCCCGACGTGCTTCATCCACCCCCCGAGGCTCTTGTGCAGGGTGGCGTCGGCCACCACCTCGTTTCCCCGCCACGCCAGGAGCGGGAAAACCTTATCGTAGTTCAACTCGGTCGCCCAGCGCTCCACCACGGCCGGGTCGGTGACGTTGTCCTTTAAAAACAGCCGGTCCGCCTCGGGCAGTTTCTGGAAGAAGAGAAATAGGGCGTCCTTGTCCTTCCTACCGAAGGGCTTCAGCACGACGGTGCTTCCGTCCCTCACCTTCACCTCTTTCGGGTATTCCTGTGGCATGGCGCAAGTCCTCCTTTCCCCGGGGTGATCCGCAGGCACGCTATAAAATGATGTTTCGGAAGTATAGGGTCCGTCGGTATGGTTGTCAATCCCGTTGCCGGGCGATTCCCGCCCCGTTTGCCCGGCTTGCGCAGGACCTGCGCAAAGCGCGCGGTTGCGCCGGCCCGGGCTTTTCCTTATAAAGGTACGATGGCCCGGGGAATCGGGCGGACGGGAGGGGATGATGGGCGGAAAGGTCATTGTCGGGAAGGAGGGGCCGGTGGCGACCGTCACCATTTCCCATCCCGCCAAGAAGAACGCGCTGAATCTTGCCCTCCTCGGGGAACTCCGGAAGGTCTTCGGCGGCCTGGCCGGCGAGGATACCCGGTGCGTGGTGCTCCGGGGCGAGGGGGAGGAGGCGTTCTGCGCGGGGTACGACATCACCGCGATCCCCGCGGGCGGCTCCGGCGAGGCGCAGGTGCTCCTCTCCAGCAACCCCTTCGACGACATGATCCGCTCCGTCGAGTCGTTCCCCGCACCGGTCATCGCCATGCTGAACGGCTTCGCCTTCGGCGGCGGCCTGGAACTGGCGATCGCCTGCGACATCCGCGTCTCCTCGGACCAGGCGGTCTTCGGGATGACCCCCGCGCGCCTGGGGGTCATCTACCGTCCCGCGGGGCTGATGCGGTTCGTCGACACGATCGGGCTGCCGGCGACGAAGGAACTCTTCTACACCGCCCGGAAGGTGAGCGCGCGGCGGGCGTTCGACCTGAAACTCGTCAACCGCGTCTGCCCCCCGGAGGAACTTCCCCAGGTGACGTACGAGATGGC
>DATEXR010000038.1 GCA_035256765.1 Candidatus Deferrimicrobiaceae bacterium
CTCCCGCGCCCAACTGGTGACGGACTCGCAGGTACCAAGGGTAAGCCGGCGTCGTTCGGCTGCGGCGCTTCCAAATCTACCCCATTTTCATCCCTCGCGGGTGATCCGCAGGGTCATGGCAACTGGTGAGAAATGCGGGCTAAGGGAAGCGGGAGGCAAACAGGGGGGCGAGGAGGCGAACCACCAGGTATCCCACTCCTCCGGCGAGGAGCAGCAGAAGATAGACGAAAGCGATGTCGGAAATCCGGGGGAACATGGGGTGCAGGGGAGGGAAAAGGGGCCGTTCCTTGCGGGAGAAAAACCTCCGGGGGGATCCTGCTTCCCGGGAAGGAGGGACGGGATCTTCGCCGGGAGGCGGGAGTATCCCTTCCTTCTGCCATACGACCGGTTCGTACAGGATGCTGTCCGCGGTCGGATCTTTCTCCACGGGCGCCTCCGGGGGAGGTGTCGACGAGGAATCCGGTTCCGCTTCCGGAAGGGGAGCCGAGGGCTCCGGGCGGATGTACCCGGAGATGTCGAAGCCGTCGGCGGGCGATCTCCGGGGACGAATTTCCCGGAAATGTTCGAGCGAGTAGACGTTGTCGGGGACGGCTTCCTCGATATCCGTCTCTTCCGCGAGCGCCGTTCCGGGCTGCGCCTTCCTCTCGCTCGGCGGTGGGCCGCGCCGGGCATGTTCCGGGGACGAGTGCTCCTGCCTGGCCGGGATTCCGGATATTTCGCCCGGGGGGGAAGGCTGGCGATGGGCGCGCGTCTCCCCTGCCGGAGCCGACGGGACCGCGGGGCCGGGGACCGTCGCCGTGTTCATGATCACGATGATCCCGCCGCACTTGCGGCAGCGGACCTCCGCCCCCTGGAACCCCCGCATCATCGATTCCCGCATGCGGTAGCGGGCCTGGCAAACGCTACATTCGATAACCATCAACTTCCCCCGCGGGTTCGGCGGAAAAGCCGGTGCGAAACGGCCGGTACAGCCGTGAAATACGGATGTTCCCGTATTCCGTCGGCTCGCGGCGCTGTCGTCTTCCCGTTACAGCAGGATGAGGAAGTGGGAAAAACAAAGATAACGTTTTGGCGGGAGGTTGGCAAGGGAGGAAACGCGTTTCTCGGGGTGCGCGGGAACCATGCGGAAACGGAAAGGATGCAGGACGGCCGGAATCCCCCCGTCCTCCCGGGGGAACGAGCGAGGTCCGATCCGGGAATCGATCGACCTGCCGGGATACCCTTACCCGTGACCCCATCCCCGATCGGGGAGCAGGGGCAGGGATATTCTGAGACCCCCGGGGGCGGCCGGTATTTTCGGTGCCGGAGGCGGCGGCTCGGCAGGTGCCGTCTTGCTGACCGGCTGTGCGAAATCGCTCTCCATCCCGTCGAGGGTGGTCGTCAGCGTGTACCAAAGGGTCTCCCCCGGCAAGGGATCGGGCCCCGTCGCGGAGGTTGCCCCCGGAGATGTCGTCACCGCCAAGGTCCAGGGCCCTGTCGCGGAAGGTCCCGTAAACATCTTCACGACGATTCTCGCGCGATCGGTCTCGGCGATCGGCGCCCCGCTGGTGTAGGAGGTAGGCAGCACCCAGGAGAGCACCGCTGCCTGCGCGGCATACGGGGGAAGAAGCGTTGCAAGGCGAATCGCCACGAAAATGAGGTTTTTTTCATCACCGCCCTCGTCCGTCCCTGCGTGGTTTTCGCCGATCCGTCCGGGACCTCCCTTGTCGGAAAGGGAGAACGATCCTGCCAGTTTTCCCTTTCTTCGGGACGGGTTCGGGTTGACCGCGCATGATCGTGTTCCTGGGAATTTACCGATCTTGCTGCCCGGAGACCTCTTCGTACCCGGCGATTTGATTATATCCACGGATTCCTGTCAAGAGGGGGGAGCCCGCCCTTTCTCCCCGGAAGTTCCCGATCTGCCCCGTTATGACGTACGGAACGGTGGCCGCGCGCTACCGTTCCAGGAAATTACTCCCATCCACAGCGGTCTGGAATGCCTCTTGGGGGGTGGAGGAATACTTCTCTCTCGCGATGCGCAGCAGCCCCGCCAGATTCTCGGGGCGCTCCTTCTTCCTTCGTTCCTCCACGGCCCCGATGGGGATTTTCTTTTGTTTCACGTAATCTACATGATAGACGGTGACAGTCTTCACGGGAGGCCCCTCCGACTGATTATCTGCCTGTTTGCCGACCTTCCTCTTCCGGAACGCCAGCACCTGGACCAAGGGCCACCTCGTACAAATTTGCCTGACTCCAAAGGGAAGCAAAATATGTACCGCAATACCCCGTGATTTCTCCCGCAGATATATGCGTTGGATATTCAAATACATTGAGAAGTAAAAGAGATAAAACAAAGGAAGACCAGTATCCAATCCTGATAGCATGCCGGGAAGAATGGTAAATTTTTTTCTGCTTGGGGGAGGGAAATGCCCCCACGATTTCCCACGAGCCGGCTCCATGCAGCGAAAAATGCCCGGTTCCTGCAACCCGATGGCATTGCGGTGAATCTCCAGAAGGACACCGGGACCCGGCTTGCGGTCCCTTGCCAAGGAGGAAAGAGATGCGGCGATATTGGATCGCGGGCGTTGCCGCCCTTGTTTTCGCGCTCCCTGCGGCGGTTTCCGCGGAAACGTGGAAATTGGATCCCGAGCATACGGGGGTCCATTTCAAGGTGCGCCATCTGATGGTTTCCTATGTGCGGGGCGAATTCGATAAGGTGTCGGGGAAGATCGTCTACGACGAGCAGGACATCTCCCGGTCCTCGGCGGAGATCACCATCGACGCCGCCTCCATCAACACCCGCGTCGCCAAGCGCGACAACCACCTGAAAAGCCCCGATTTCCTGGATGTCGCCAATCACCCCCATCTCGTCTTCCGATCGAAGAAGGTGGAAAAGGCGGGCGCCGGGAAGCTCCGGATGACCGGAGATCTGACGATTCGCGGGGTGACCAGGGAGGTCGTGCTGGAGATCGAGGGGCCGACCGCGAAGATCAAGGACCTCCAGGGAAATACGCGGGTCGGAGGATCGGCTTTCACGAAAATCAAACGGGACGATTTCGGGCTCACCTGGAACAAGGCGATCGAGGCCGGAGGGGTGGTCGTGGGGAACGAAGTGGAGATCACCATCGACATCGAGCTCGTCCAAGAGACATAAGCCCCGGGAGTCATCGTTCGAAGCTCCGGTCGCGGTGCGGTCCTCCCCGTCCTCCTTGCGCTGTTGCCTGACGTCCGCGGACGGACGTACACTGTCTCCATGTCTATTGGGACGCGGAGCTTCCGGAAATCCAGCCCGATTGCGGTGGCAGGGCTCGTCGCGCTCGTTCTGGCCGGTGTGGGCTGCCAGCGCGGAGAGCAGGCTGCCCGTGCTTCGCCCGGCGACAAAGGGAAGGAGCCCCTCCTCTCGGTTCATGTCGTCGCTGCCGCGTCGGAGCGGTTGCCGCGCACGGTGATCGTCACCGGGACGCTCGCCGCCGACGAGGAAGTGGCGGCGGGGTTCAAGGTGGCAGGACGGGTGAGCGAAATCGCGGTCGACCTCGGAAGCCCGGTGAGGAAGGGGCAGATCCTCGGGCGCCTCGACCCGGCGGATTTCCGGTTCCGCGTCGAGCAGGCCGAGGCCGCCCTCCGGCAGGTGCGCGCGAGTCTGGGACTTCCTTCGGAAGGCTCGGAGGAGAGCATGGACCCCGAGAAGACCGCGCTGGTTCGGGAGGCGCGGGCGGTGCTCGAGGAGGCGCGCCTGAACCGGGATCGCGTGGCGCAGCTGCGCGAGAGAGATCTCGTCGCGCGGGCCGAATTCGATGTCGCTCTGTCGCGGCTGCTCGTCGCCGAGAGCCGCTACCAGGCCGCCATCGAAGAGGTCCGGAACCGCCAGGAGCTCCTCGCCGAACGGCGCTCGGCCCTCTCGCTGGCGCGCCAGCAACTCGCCGACTCCGTGCTTCATGCGCCCATCGACGGGGCGGTGCGGGAGCGCCTGGTTTCGGTGGGCGAATACCTGGCCGCCGGCTCTCCCGTTGTCCGCCTCGTCCGGATCCACCCGCTTCGGCTGCGGGTAGCGGTCCCGGAACGGGACGCCGCCGCGATCCGGGTCGGGCAGGAGGTCCGGGTGCATCCGGAAGGGGACTCCGTAGAGCATGCCGGGCGCGTGGCCCGCCTGAGTCCGGCCCTCCAGGAGCAGAACCGGACGCTGGTCGTGGAGGCCGAGGTGGCGAACCGGCAGGGCAGGCTCCGGCCCGGCGCGTTCGCGCGGGCCGAGATCGTCGTCTCCGCCGACCGTCCCGTCGTCCTGGTGCCGGAACAGGCGATCGTGACCTTCGCCGGACTCGAGAGGGTGTTCGGGGTTGCGGACGGTCGTGCCGTGGAAAAGCGGATCCGCACGGGGCGGCGCATCGGCGGCCGCGTGGAAGTTCTCGAAGGGCTCGCCGCAGGGGAGCAAGTGGTGGTCGATCCCGGCAACCTCACCGGCGGCCAGCCTGTCACCCTGAAGCCGTAGGCCATCCTTGCAGAAACTCGCCGAAATCTGCATCCGCCGCCCCGTTTTCGCCGCGATGCTCATCCTTGCCCTGGTCGTCGTCGGGGCCGCAAGCTATGTCCGTCTCGGTGTCGACCGGTTCCCCTCGGTGGACCTGCCGACCGTCTCCGTCCGCACCCAATTGCCCGGTGCGTCCACCGAAGAGGTGGAGACCGAGATCTCCAAGCGGATCGAGGAGGCGGTCAACACCGTCGAGGGGATCGACGAGCTGCGGTCGATATCGGGGCCGGGAGCCTCCATCGTCATCGTCACCTTCCACCTCAACCGGGACATCGATACGGCCGCCCAGGACGTAAGGGATCGCGTCGCCACCGTCCTCCGGGACCTGCCGGAGGATGCGACGCCGCCCCTGATCTCGAAGTTCGACAATGACCAGCAGCCGGTCCTCACG
>DATEXR010000039.1 GCA_035256765.1 Candidatus Deferrimicrobiaceae bacterium
GAGAAGACCCGCTCCTTGGCCCGCGACCCCTCCTCGTCCCGGCGGATCCCGAGGAAGACCCCCTTGAACCCGTGCTTCTCGAGGACCTGCTGCAGCCCCTGGGTCTTGAGGGAATTGCAGCAGAGAAACCGCCCCTTCGCCGGCTCCATCCCCGCGCAGAGCGCCTCCTCGTTCCGGCCGACGATCAGGTCCACGCCCCATTCGCGGGCCATCCGGTCGCGGTACACGATCATCCCGGGGTGCTTGTAGTTCGTGTCGATGTGAACGAGCGGGAAGGGAACCCGGCCGAAGAACGCCTTGCGGGCCAGCCACAGAATCGTCGTCGAATCCTTCCCGATCGACCACAGCATCGCGAGGTCCCGGAACTTGCGGAACGCCTCGCGAATGATGTAGATGCTCTGGTTCTCCAGGGCGTCGAGGTGGTCCATGCTCACCGGTCTCTTTTCTTGCGCCCGCGGGGCGGGACCGGCGGTTCCTTCCGGTCGGCCCCGTGAGAAGATTGGTGGAGCCCGCACTCCTTGCGCTCCGGGCTCTCCCACCACCAACGTCCCGCCCGGGGATCCTCTCCGTGGAGTATGGCCCGCGTGCAGGGGGCGCAGCCGATCGAGGGGTACCCCATGTCGTGCAGCCGGTTGTAGGGAAGGCCGCGCTCCCGGACGAACGACCGGACCTGTTCATCGCTCCAGTCGGCCAACGGGTTGATCTTGAGGATCCCGCCGTGCCCCCCGTCGATCTCGAAAACCGGCAAGGCCGCCCGGGTTACGCTCTGGTCTTTGCGCTGCCCCGTCACCCATGCCCGAAGTCCCGACAGGGCGCGGGCCAGGGGCTCCACCTTCCGGATCCGGCAGCACCCGTGACGGTTTTCCAGACTTTCCCGGAAGGAGTGGAGTCCCTTCGTCCGCTCGAGTTGCTCGACCGCCTCCCTGTCCGGAAAATGCCACTCGATGGAGACACCAAGGTTCCTCCTCACGGCCTCCGCCGCCTCGTACATCTCCTTGTTGAGCCGCCCGGTGTCCAGGGCAAATACCTGCGCATCCGCCCGGATGTCCGTCATCATCGCGATGAGGACGATATCCTCCCTGCTGAAGCTCGACGCGAGGGCGATG
>DATEXR010000040.1 GCA_035256765.1 Candidatus Deferrimicrobiaceae bacterium
AAGCGAGCGACCCCCCTCCGAGGATGCGGAAGCCGGCGATGACGCTCCGCACCAAGGCGCGCAGATGTTGCGCCCGCCGCCCTTCCTGCTACTCCTCCTCGAAGCGAATCGGCTCGTACTGGCCTTTTTCGGGCGTGTACCTGGAGACGCTCCCCGTGCCGATCTCGAAGAACCAGGCGTGGACGTGGAGCCGTCCCTCCCGGGCCGCCTTCTGGACGACGGGATAGGTGCGCAGGTTCTCCATCTGCACCAGGACGTTCTCCTCGGAAGTCACCGCGAGCCTCTCTTCCTTGGACATTTTCGGGTAGTTCGCGGCGATCACCTCCAGGGTCCGCTCCCCGTTCTTCAGCCACTCGGCGATGTGCGGCGTCCCGCCGAAAACCTTCCGGTCCTTGTAGAGGGCCTTCATCGCCCCGCAGTCGGAGTGGCCGCAGATGATGATGTCCCGGACGTGCAGGTGCTCGACGGCATATTCGATGGCGGCGGCGACCCCCGTCCCATCGAGGGGGTTCTCCGAATACGGCGGCACGAAGTTCCCCATGTTCTTGAGGATGAAGAGGTCCCCCGGGTTCGCGTGGGTGATCACCGTGGGGATCACCCGGGAGTCGCAGCAGGTGATGAACAGCGCCTCCGGGGACTGCCCGTGTTCGGCCAGCCTCCGGAAAAGCTCCTGGTTTTCGCTCCAGTACTGCTTCCGGAACCGATGGATCCCGCTGATCAGCTTTTCCATGGCTCCCCCTCCAAACGGTGCGGATTCGCAAGGCCCAGGGACGGCAGAAAAAGCAGCCGACCGGGCTCTCTCGCATATGATGGCTATTTTATCCGGTTACCTCCCGTCCTCAAAACGGGATATTATTGCCGGGATATTATTGCGGGAAGACCGTTGACGTACATCAATGCCCGCGATGAACAGACCGTCTATTCTTGACTCCGTTCCGGAGGGGCCGTTTCGGCCCGAAACCGGGAAGGGGGGAAAGCAATGAGCCGGTTGGAAGCGCTTTGCGGAAAAATCCACGACACACACCACGTCTACCTGAAAGAAAACCTTCCCCGCCTGGCGGCGCTGATCGTCCGGGAAAACGGGAAAACCGATCCTTCCGCGCGGGGGGAGATGAAGACGATCGTCGAACGCTTCCGCGCCCTGAGCGGGGAGATCACCGCGCACCTGATGAAGGAAGAG
>DATEXR010000041.1 GCA_035256765.1 Candidatus Deferrimicrobiaceae bacterium
CCTCACCGAGCGCCTGATCCCCCTCATCGCCCCGGGCTTCCCGCCGGACCAGATCCACCTCGCGGCGCGGCTCACCCGGATCGTCCTCCCGGCGCAGCTGTTCTTCTACCTCGGCGGCCTCCTCATGGCGGTGCAGTACGCGCGGAACCGGTTCCTCCTGCCGGCGACCGCACCGATCATCTACAACGCCGGGATCATCCTCGGCGGCCTGCTGCTGGGAAGGAGGATCGGGATGGCGGGATTCGCGTGGGGCGTCCTGGCCGGTTCGTTCGCGGGAAACTTCGTCCTCCAGGCGTTCGGCGCGCGCCGCACGGGCCTTGCGTTCCACCCCCGGTTCGACATCCACGACCCGGGCCTGAAGGAGTTCGTCCGCCTGTCGATCCCGATCATGCTCGGGTTCTCGCTCGTAGTGGTGGACGAGTGGATGACGAGGGTCTTCGGGTCGTTCCTCCTCGCGGGGGCCATCACGTGGCTGAACAACGCCCGGCGGCTCATGCAGGTGCCGGTCGGGATCTTCGGCCAGGCCTCCGGCGTCGCCTCCTACCCCTTCCTGTCCGCCCTCGCCGCGCGGGGGGAGAAGGAGGAGATGTGGGAGATCCTGTCGGCCACCCTGCGCTGGGTCTTCCTCGTGTCGTGCGCGGCGGCCGCTATGATGAGCGTCCTCTCCCGGGAGGTCGTTCTCATCGTCTACAAGCGAGGGGCGTTCACCATCGAGGACACCCTCCAGACGGCGGCCGCGCTCGCCTTCTTCTCGGCCGGGATCCCGATGTGGTGCGCCCAGACGATCGTCTCCCGGGGATTCTTCGCGATGAAGGACACGTGGACCCCCACCCTGGTCGGCACCGGCGCGTGGATTATCACCCTTCCCGTCTACTACTGGCTGACCCAGCGGATGGGGGTAAAAGGCCTCGCGCTAGCGAGCACGATCGGCATCTTCCTGTACGGCGCGGTCCTGTTCGGGATCCTGATGGGGAAGACGGTGGGGAGGAAGAGGGCCCGGGAGATCGGCGAATACGTCAAGATGGCCGTCGCCGGGGCGGCCGCGGCGTTCGGCGGACAGTACTTCCTGGACGCGCTTTCCCGGTATACGTCGTGGGAGACATTCCCGGGCGCGCTCACCCGGTTCGCCGCGGGGGGAGCGGCCGTGGCGCTTTTCTACACCCTGTCCGTGCTCCTGCTGCGAAGCCGGACGGCCAAGGAGATCCACGGCAGGAAAGACCTGTTCCGCCCCCCCCGCTTGCCCGACGCCGGGGAGCCGGGCGAACCGCTCGCCCCGGAGCCGCAGGACCCGCCGTCTACAGGCGCATGAACGTGTCCTCCCCGGCAAGAGCCCGCCGCAGATCCTCCCTCTCCGCCACGTTTTCCCCCACGCGGCAGCTCCTCCGGCCGAAGAGGGACTTGGTCCCTCCCACGATCGCCACCCTGGCGAGTTCGATGCGCCTCGCGCGAAGCCCGAGCGTCCCCTTCCCCCACTGGCGGATCTTGAGGAGGAGAAGCCCCAAACCCACCTTCTTGGCGCGCCCCTCGCAGACGACGCCCACGATCCGCACCGGCTCGAGGCTGCCCGGGGAGGCGTGGCGGCGCACCTCGGACAGCGCCTTCGCCGTGGAGTTCGCCACGATCACGGAGTACCCGCTCGCCGCGGCCATCCGGCCCACCGAGGCGATCTCCTCCTTCGACAGACAGAAAGGGAGCAGGAGGATCTTCTTCATCCGGTCCGCCGCCGTCCGGGAGATGGAATCGATCCATGATATCCCGATTCCCGCCTCCCCTGCCGGGAAAGCCGGGAGGCGCACGTGATCCGCCGTCTCGCCGAACGGATCCTGCTGATCGAAGGCGAAAAAGGCGGCCGGTACCCGCATTCCCACTCGCTCTACCTGCGGGACGGAGGAGGCATTCTCGTCGACTGCGGTTCGGACATCGGCGAAATCGAGCGGCTTCGGGAGGAAGAGGGTCTCGCGGCGATCCTTCTGACCCACTACCACGAGGACCACTTCCTCTTCCTGCACCGGTTCCCCGAGGTGGAGGTGTGGGCGTCGGAAGGCGACGCCCCCGCCCTCGAGTCGTTCGAC
>DATEXR010000042.1 GCA_035256765.1 Candidatus Deferrimicrobiaceae bacterium
ACACCTCTCGTTCGGAGGCGTGAAGGCGATCAACGGCGTCTCCACCAACGTGACGAAGGGGGGGATCCACGCGATCATCGGGCCGAACGGTGCCGGGAAGACCTCGGTGTTCAACTGCATCTCCTGCGTCTACCGGCCCCAGAGAGGCTCCGTCTACTTCGAGGACCGGAAGATCACCGGGATGAAGCCGTATCAGATCGCGCGGCTCGGGATCGCCCGGACGTTCCAGAACATCGCCCTCTTCCACCACATGACCGTGCTCGACAACCTCATGCTGGGGAGACACCTGTTCCTGAAGCGGGGCGTTTTCTTCGGGGGGATCTATCTCGGGCCCGCCCGCAAGGAGGAGATCGAGAACCGGAAGATCGTCGAGGACATCGTCGATTTCCTCGAGATCGAGAACATCCGGAAAAAGCCCGTCGGGACACTCCCGTATGGCCTCCGGAAACGGGTCGAGCTCGGGCGCGCTCTCTCCCTCAAGCCGAAGCTCCTCCTGCTCGACGAACCGATGGCCGGAATGAATCTCGAGGAGAAGGAGGACATGGCCCGGTTCATTCTCGACATCAACGAGGAGTGGGGGGTCACCATCCTCCTGATCGAGCACGACTTAAGCGTCGTGATGGACATCAGCCACCGGGTGAGCGTCCTCGATTTCGGCGTCAAGATATCAGAGGGCGAACCTTCGAAGGTCGCCAACGACCCGCACGTCATCCGGGCGTACATCGGGGAGGAGGACGACTTTCTGAGGAACTTGGAGGCGTATTAAGGGGATGAAGAGCGTCCTGGCGCAGCACGACACCTTTCCGAAGCTCTTGGTCCGCAACGCGGAGCGGTTCGGCGACCGGAAGATCGCCATGCGCGAGAAGGAGTTCGGAATCTGGCAGGGATTTACCTGGAGGGAGTATCACGAGCACGTGAAGTACTTCTCCCTCGGGCTGGTTTCCCTGGGGCTGTCCCCCGGGGACAAGGTCGCCATCATCGGGGACAACCGGCCGGAGTGGGTGTGGGCCGAGGTGGCCGCCCAGGCGGCCGGGGCCGTTCCCCTGGGCCTCTACCAGGACTCGACGCTGAAGGAGGTCGTCTACGTCATCGACCACTCCGACTCCACATTCGTGGTGGCCGAGGACCAGGAGCAGGTGGACAAGATCCTGGACATGAGGGAGCAGCTGCCGAAGGTCCGCTACGTGGTATACAGCGACTCCCGGGGGATGCGGGGGTACAAGGAGCCGTACCTGCTCGACTTCCAGGAAGTGGAGACTTACGGCCGGGAACTGGAGGAGAAAGAGCCGGATCTCTACGCGAAAAAGGTCGTGGGGGGGAAGATGGACGACCTGGCGCTCATCTGCTACACCTCCGGCACGACCGGCTTCCCGAAGGGCGCCATGCTCACCTTCCGGAATCTCCTCATGATGGCGGCGAACCTGATGGAGGTCGACCCGAAGTTCGAGAACGACGAGTTCGTCTCCTTCCTCCCCCTGGCCTGGATCGGGGAACAGATGATGTGCCTGTCCAGCGCGCTTCTCACCGGCTTCACCGTCAACTTTCCCGAAAAACCGGAGACCGTCCAGGAGAACATCCGGGAGATCGGCCCGAACGTGATGTTTTCCCCGCCGCGGATTTGGGAAAATATGACTTCCACCGTCCAGGTCAAGGTCATGGACGCCTCCTGGTTCAAACGGGCGATGTACAGCTGGGCTCTCCCCGTCGGGTACGAGTATGCGGACACCATCTTCCGGAAGCAGAGGCCCTCGGCGCTTCTCCATCTCAAGCACCGGCTAGCGTACTCCCTCGTCTTCCGGGCCCTGAAGGACCGGCTCGGCCTCCTTCGCATCCGGACCGCCTCCACGGGCGGCGCGGCCCTCGGGCCCGACGTCTTTAAGTTCTTCAACGCGATGGGGGTGAACCTCAAGCAGATCTACGGCCAGACCGAGATCTCCGGCATCTCCTGCATCCATCGCGACGGCGACATCAACTTCGACTCGGTGGGAAAGCCGATCCCCGAGACCGAGGTCCGGATCTCGGAGACCGGCGAGATCCTTTCCCGGAGTTCCTCGGTGTTCCTCGGGTACTACAAGAGCCCCGAGGAGACAGAGAAGACGCTGGCCGGGGGATGGCTTCATTCCGGAGACGCGGGATACTTCACCGACGACGGACATCTGATCGTGATCGACCGCGTAAAGGACGTCATGCACCTTACCGACGGGACGAGGTTCTCCCCGCAGTTCATCGAAAACAAGCTCAAGTTCTCCCCCTACATCAAGGAGTGCGTCTGTCTGGGGCACGAGCGGGACTTCATCGCCTCGATGATCTGCATCGACTACCCCAATGTCGGAAAGTGGGCGGAGAGCCGCCGGATCTCCTACACGACCTACACCGACCTGGCGGGGAAGGCCGAAGTCCTGGAACTTATCGCGAAGGAAGTGGACAAGGTGAACGCCACGCTTCCCGAAACCACCCGGATCCGGCGGTTCCTGCTCCTGTACAAGGAGCTGGATGCGGACGACGATGAGCTGACGCGCACGAGGAAGGTCCGGCGCGCCTTCGTGGGGGAGAGATACCGGCACGTGATCGAGGGGATGTACACCGGGGCGGCATCGATCCCGATCGACGCCGTGATCAAGTACCAGGATGGGAAGACCTCGCAGATCAGGACGACGCTCGCCATCCGGGATTTATAGGGAGGAAAGATGACATTCCAGTACTTGCTGCAGCTGGTGATCAGCGGCCTGGTCATCGGCAGCATCTACTCGGCGGTCGCCTTAGGTTTCGTCATCATCTACAAGGCGACCCGGGTCGTGAACTTCGCCCAGGGGGAGCTCCTGATGGTCGGGGCCTACGTCTGCTATGCCTTCCTCGTGCAGATGCACGTCCCGTTCTGGGCCGCGCTTCTGCTCACCATCCTGTTCGGGATGGTCCTGGCCATGTTCGTCGAGCGCCTGATCCTCCGGCCCATGATCGGGGAGCCGATCATCTCCATCATCATGGTCACGATCGGCCTTTCCCTCGTGCTCCGGTCGCTCGTGGCGGCCATCTGGGGGACCGAGATCCTCGTCTACGAGCCGAAGCTGTTCCCCCAGGAGATGGTCGAGATCGCCGGTCTGCCCATTTCCCTCGAGTTCGTTTGGTGCTTCATCCTCTCCCTCGTCCTCCTGGCGGTCTTTTCGGTCTTCTTCAAGTACTCGAAGGCCGGGGTCGCGATGCGCGCGACCGCCTTCAACCAGCAGGTCGCCCAGTCGATGGGGATCTCGGTAAAGCATATCTTCGCCCTGTCCTGGGTGATCTCGGCGGTCGTGTCGGGGATCGGGGGGGTGCTGATCGGCAACATCAACGGGATCAACAGCTCGCTCTACCACTTCGGGCTGAAGGTGTTCCCCGCGACGATCCTAGGCGGGCTGGACTCCATCCTCGGGGCCGCCCTCGGAGGGATGATCATCGGGATCCTGGAGAACCTCTCCGACGGTTTCTGCAAGACGTATCTGAACCTAAGCGGCGTCAAGGAGGTTGCGCCGTACGTTTTCCTGGTCATCATCCTGATGATCAAGCCCTATGGGCTCTTCGGCACGAAGGATATCGAGCGGGTGTAGGAAGAGACAGACCGCCGGCATCAAGGAGAAGCGCATGCACTACTGCGGGGACTTCCGCACCACTTACCGGAAGGACATGGAGATCTTCCAGACCCCGTTCATCAAGGTCTGTCTGGCGGTGTTCCTCGGCTTTCTCCTCGTCCTGCCGGTCCTCAAGCTGAAAGGGGAGTATCTCCTGAAGGGGGAATACCTCTGGATCCTCCTCCAGATCCTCATCGCGTCGATCGGCGCGGTCGGCATCAACATCCTGACCGGATACACCGGGCAGATCTCCCTCGGGCAGGGAGCCTTCCTCGGGGTGGGCGCGTACACCTCGGCATACGTGACGGCGAAGATGGGCCTTTCCTTCTGGGTGGGGATTCCCGCGGCGGGTCTGGTCACCGCGCTGGCCGGAATGGTCTTCGGCATCCCGTCGCTGCGGCTGAAAGGACTTTACCTCGCGATCGCGACGCTGGCATCTCAGTTCATCCTCGAGTGGATCTTCGTCCGCTGGGAGTCGGTCACAGGGGGGAGCCACGGGATCACGATCCCCCGCCCCTCGATCGCGGGGCACACGTTCTCCACGGACCGGTCCTATTACTACATCGTGCTCGCCGTGGCGATCGTCATGATCCTGTTCGCCGCCAACCTGATGCGCACCCGGACCGGAAGGGCCTTCATGGCCGTGCGGGACCACTACATCTCCGCGGAGATCATGGGGATCAACCTGTTCAAGTACCGGCTGTTGTCCTTCGGGATCTCCTCGTTCTACGCGGGCGTCGCGGGGGCCCTGTTCGGCCACTCGCTGAAGTACGTGACCTCCGAGCAGTTCAACATCGAGGTTTCGATCGTCTACCTCGCGATGATCATCATCGGAGGGCTGGGGAGCATCATCGGCTCGATCTTCGGCGCGGTGTTCATGATCCTTTTGCCGAAACTTCTCTCGGTGGGCACCGAAATGGTCTCCGCCGATTTCCCGAGCATCGCGAGGCTTGCGATCTCCTTCGAGCACGGGATCTTCGGGCTGATCATCATCCTGTTTCTGATCTTCGAGCCGGACGGGCTGGCGCACCGATGGAAGATGGTCAAGGC
>DATEXR010000043.1 GCA_035256765.1 Candidatus Deferrimicrobiaceae bacterium
AGAGAGGATTTACCGGTCTTCCAAGGAGATGGGCGGCAGTATCTCCACGATAACCTATGACAGGAACCCCGATGTCAAGGATTCCATGATTTCCGTTCTCTCTCTGGAGGTCCCGCCGTTCCTGCACGATATCGACGGAGACGGCATACCCGAACTGCTGGTGGTTGGTGCGGAAACGGGGATCGTCCAGGTGCCCGGGATCGGGCCGGGTGTGAAGAAAAGCTGGGTGAATGTGGTGAAATTTCAGGCCGGAACGTTTCGGAAGGGGCGCCTGCCGGGAGATCTCGAGAACCCCATTCAAGGGTTATGGGCAGATGGAAAGCAGATGTACCTCGTGGTGTCGAGAACCACATCGATCTTGCGCAAGGAGGGAAGCAGCACCCTGTTGGCTCTCCCCTTGGAGCGGATATCCAAGTGATTTCGTGCGAGGCCCCACTTGTGTCCCGGGATAGGATGGGGCCGGATACCCGGATCGAGAAAGCCGCTGCACCCGTCGTGGCTGGCGGCTCCTTGTGGGGAACCGTGTAAGGCTGCGGAGGCAATCATCCACCGGAATGCTCCTTTCGCCCCTCCCTGCGTCTGATCCGCTGCGGATGCCCCCGCTCGAGAACTCCTCACCTCCTTCGCTTTCTTTCGTCATATGATGGGAGGGGTGTGCGTTCGTGGTTCTGAATCCGAAGAACGCGAGGGGGTCGTGCGCACGAACGAGCCGCTCTTCCACGAGGGATTCGGCTTCTCCCTGAAGAACTTCGGCCCGACGCCGTGGGGGGTGCCCTACGCCGTGTTCGACGCGAACCGGGACCCGGCGGTCTTGGGCATACTCGGGAGGGAATGTGCGTAGGGTGCGCCCCGCCCCGCTCCGGAAAGGCGACGTGATCGCAGTCGTCGCGCCCGGGGGGCCCGTGGACCCGGCAAGGCTTGCCCGGGGGCTTGCCCGTCTCTCGGCTGCGGGATTCGTTCCCGAGACCGCGGAAGGGCTGCTCGAAAGGGACGGGTATCTGGCCGGGGATGACCTCCACCGGGCGGCGCGGATGAAGTGGGCGCTCACGCTTCCCGAGGCACGGGCCGTCATGGCCGCCCGCGGAGGATACGGAACGACCCGGCTCCTCCCGCTCGTCGACTGGAAGAAGGCAGCGGCGCGCCCCCGGCTCCTGATCGGGTACAGCGACATGACGGCGATCCTCGCCTACGTCTCCACCCGATGGGGTCTTGCCGCAATCCACGGCCCGATGGCCGCGGCGGACCTGGGGGGGAGGCCCGACGGGGGGGCGTTGGACGCCTTCGTCCGGCTCGCGGGGGGAAACGTTACTCCCCGGGAGCCCTGGGGGACGCCGTGCGAAAGGTTGCGCGGGGGGGGCGCGGAAGGGGTCCTGACCGGAGGGTGCCTTTCCGTGCTCACCGCCCTGCTCGGGACGCCGTACGAGCCCGACTTCCGGGGCGCGCTCCTGTTCCTGGAGGATGTCCGGGAGCCGTCCTACCGGATCGACCGGATGCTCACGCAGTGGGTCCAGTCCGGCCGGCTGCGGAAGGTCGCCGGCATCGTGGCGGGAAAGATCACGCCGATGAAAAAGGAGGAGGAGGAGGTCCGAAGGGTTTTCGCCGCCGCGGGGAAGACCCTTTCGGTATCCGTATGGTACGGGTTCCCCGCCGGCCACGTCCGTCCGAACTACCCCTTGCCGTTCGGCGTGCGGGCGAGGATCGACCCGCGGGGACGGCTGTTCCTCCTCGAATCCCCTGTGGCGCAGAAGTGATGCCCGGGATCGAGGGGGGCGGGGATCGTTTCCGCGAGGCGAGGGAACTGCTCGAGCGCGGCGCCGTCGAGAGAGCATACCAGGCCGCCGTCCTCCTGCTTGCGCGGAAAGAGGAGATCCTCCTCCACGAGAGCGCGGGGGAGGCGCACCTCTCCTCGATCTTCGATATCTCCTCCCTGACCAAGCCGCTGGTCGCATCCTTTTTCTACCTCCTCGTCCAGCAGGGGAGGATCTCGCCCGGCGGGAAGGTTTCGGAGATCCTCCCGGCGCGCTCGCCCGACCCGGCGTTTCCCGGGATCACCTTCCTTCACCTCCTCTCCCACACTTCCGGGCTCCCCTCCTACCGGCCGTTCTACCGCGAGGTACGGGAGGCCGAGGAAAAGGAAGGGCGGAAGATGTGGGGAATTGCGGAGGGGCACGACCGGATCGTCGGCGCCCTCCTGTCCCTGCCCCTGGAATCTCCCCCGGGGACGGCGTGCGTCTACAGCGACCTTGGCTTTATCCTCCTGGGGCGGGCGATGGAAGCGGCGTCGTTCATGACGCTCGACAGGCTCCTGCGTCGGGAACTTTCGGGGCCGCTGGGAATGCGGGACACCGCGTACCTTCCTCTTCTGGCCTTGAGCGAGTGCGAGACGGTACGGCTGATCTCCACCGGGCATTCCGAAGAACGGGGGAGGGAAACGGTGGGGGAGGTGGATGACGAGAACGCGGCGGCGATGGGGGGCGTGGCGGGGCACGCGGGGGTCTTTTCCACAGCGCACGACCTGTTCCTCTTCGCGCGGGAGATCCTCCGGGCAAGGCGGGGCGAGGGGAGGGTGCTCTCCCGGCGTATGGCGGAAGAGATGACGACCAAGGTGGCCGCCCCCCCCGGGTGCCCCCGTACCCCCGGTTGGGACACACCGACGCCCGGGTCGCCGGGCGGGTCGCAGGCCGGGCGCCATTTTCCGGAAGGGTCGGTCGGCCACCTCGGGTGGACCGGATGCTCCCTCTGGATCGACCTGTCCCGGGAGATCACCTGCGTGCTCCTCACCAACCGGGTGTACTACGGACAGCAGAACCAGGGCCTTACGACCTTGCGGCCGAGGATCCACGACGCGGTCATGGAGGCATTGGATCAGGAATGAAAAACGTTCACCTGATCGCAGCTTGCGGAGTGGGGATGGCCTCCCTCGCAGGGATGCTGAAAGAAAAGGGGTTCCGCGTGACCGGGTCCGACGCCAACGTCTATCCGCCCATGAGCACGCAACTTTCGTCGCTCGGGATCATGCTGCGCTCCCCGTACGCGGCCGAAAACATCCCGGAGGACGCC
>DATEXR010000044.1 GCA_035256765.1 Candidatus Deferrimicrobiaceae bacterium
CGGGACAACAGGTCGCACCACTCCTTCGTCCCTCCGGCAAGAAACGGCACGGGTGCGTTTTTCAACGTTTTCCGCCTCCGGGCGAACGCGGCGCGCACGACCGCCTGGAGCTTTCGGACGAGGGGGTCGGGGATCCCTTGCCGGAACCGGATCGAGAAAACGGCGGAATCGACCTCGGGGACGGGGGTGAAGCAGGTCCTCCGCACGGAAAACTCCGGGCGGGCGTCGGCGAGGACCGCGAGGTACACCGAAAGGGTGCCGTACTCCTTCCCGCCGGGGGAGGCGCACAACCGCTCCACCACCTCTTTCTGAAGCATCAGCACCGCCCGGGGAAACCGCTCCCTGAGCTCCATGAGGCGCAGGACGATCGGCGAGGAAAGGGAGTACGGCAGATTCCCGACGACGGTGCCCCCGCCGGGGAAGCGCCTCCTCCACTCCTCTTCCGGCACGGAAAGGACATCCGCCTCGACCACCTCGACGGCCGAGCCGGCGAACCGGTCCCGCAGGTAGGCCGCCAGCCTCCGGTCGACCTCCACCGCCACCGTCTTCTCCTCCGCGGCGGCCAACAGAGACGTCAACGCGCCGAGCCCCGGCCCGATCTCGAGAAACGGAGGACCCATTTCCCGGGCCGCCGCCACGATCTTGCGGGCGATGTTCCGGTCATGAAGGAAGTTCTGCCCCCGCCTCCTGCTGGGGGAGATGCCCAGATCGGCCAGGAGCCGCCGGGGATGTTCAGCGGAAGAATCGGGAGGCGGCATACGCGTTCAGTTCGGGCCCGGAGGCCCGGCCGGCCGACAGGCGTCGATCCCCCAGAAGCGCCACCATCGCCGCGTTGTCCGTGCACAGGGCCTGCGAGGGAAGATGCACCGGGATCCCGGCGCCGATGCCTGCCTCCATGGCCCGGCTGCGCAGGCGGGAGTTGGCGGACACGCCCCCCGCCAGCACGGCGCGGGGGATCCCCTCCCGTTTCGCCGCCTCCAGGGTCTTCCCGACCAGCACGTCGACGACCGCCTCCTGGAACGAGGCGGCGATGTCCTCGACGCGGGCCTCCTTCCCTTCCGCCGAGGAGAGAAAGACGCGCAGGGAGGTCTTGAGCCCCGAGAAGGAGAAGTCGGCGGAGCCGGCCTTAAGCCAGGCCCGGGGAAAGGCGAACCGGCCGGGATCCCCGGCGGCGGCGATCCGGTCGATAGCCGCTCCCCCGGGATAGCCGAGCCCCAAAAGTTTTGCCGCCTTGTCGAAGGCCTCCCCCGCCGCGTCGTCGAGGGTACCGCCCAGGAAGAAGACCTCCTCCCACCCCGACACCCGGAACAGGGAGGTGTGCCCGCCGGAGACGAGAAGGGCGATGAAGGGGAACTCCACCTCCTGCTCGAGGAAGATGGAGTAGATGTGCGCCTCGAGATGGTCGGCCCCGTAGAGGGGTTTCCCCCACGCATAGGCCAGCGCCTTGGCGAAGCATAATCCCACGAGCAGGGAGCCGATCAGGCCGGGGCCCGCCGTCACCGCGATGCCGTCGACCTCTCGGCGCCCCGACCCCGCGTCGGCCAGGGCTTGCTCGACCACGGGGACGACCGAGCGGATATGCTCCCGGGAGGCGAGCTCCGGGACGACGCCGCCGTAAAGACGGTGGACGGGAACCTGGGAGGAGACGACGTTGGCCAGCAGGCCCGCCGAGGAGTCGTACAGCGCGGCCGCGGTGTCGTCGCACGAACTCTCGATGCCCAATACGCGCATTTCTCCAACCTACCACAGGAGCCGCCCGGGACGCAGAGTACTACTGCCGCAGTGGACTGCGGCGTCGGGGACCCTGGCTCGCCGGCCTCCAGAGATCCATTCCCTCAGAACCCGGCATTTGAGGGCCGCTGCATCCCCGCCGGCTTCGTTGCCCGCCCTCACCGTACCGCGGCGGGTACGCCTCGGCCGGGCGCCTCGCCGGACGGGGCGCATCGACCCTCTCGATGCACGGCCTCTTCAGGAACGGACCTCTGGAGGCCGGGGGGTCCCCAAAGGCTACGCTCGCGACCTGCGCCCGCTCGCTGCGGGTTCCGCTCGTCGGATCGGACCCCGCGCGGCGGGGATACTCTTCTCTCGCTCCACACGCCGCTTTGTGGAACCCCCCGCATCGCCATGGGTCCCCGGTCAACGGCACCTTCGCAGCAGGGCGCACCATGGGCGGAGCAGCCGAAGGACGGGGGGCCGGCGTCCAAGGGTCCATTCCCTCAGATCCCGGCATTCGAGGACCGCTGCATCCCCGCCGGCTTCGTTGCCCTCCCTCACCGTACCGCAGCGGGTACGCCTCGGTTGGGCACCTCGCCGGTCGGGGCGCATCGGCCCTCTCGGTGCACGGCCTCTTCGGAAACGGACCCCTGGACGCCGGGCGGAGCTTTCCGGGAGGAAGGTCAAGCGCAGACTCGCGGGTTCATCGCGAGTCGAGCGACTTCGCCAAGGACCCCCCTCCGAGGATGCGGAAGCCAGACATGACGCCGCGTAACGGTGCGTGCCGATGTGGCGCTCGCCGCAGGGGGGGGAAAGTTCAGGAACGTCCCTGTTCTACGGCACCTGTCGACGACGTGACCGTCACGCCGCCCTGTAACCCCCCGGTGGCCGGATCAGACTCTCGGCCGGAATGCCGAGCTCGATATGGAGACGCCAAGCCATCTTCATCGTCAGCGGACGCCTCCGGCTTAACACCTCGTACACGCGGTTACGTCTTCCGATCATCGGCTCCAGATCCTTGGGGGTAAGTCCCAACTGTTCCATCCGGAACTTGATCGCCTCGACCGGATCGGGGAGGTCGAGCAGGTAATGCTTCCGCTCATACGCCTCGACCAGTGCGACAAGAATGTCGAGCCGCTCCCCCTTCGGGGTGTTCGGGGCGGCATCCATGAGGGTCTCGATCTCCTTCAATGTTCGCCGATGGTCCGCCTTGGTCTTGATGGGCCGGATGTTCATGGCTTCTTCCCCCTTTACACCGTTTGTGCGTCGATTGCGTCGTACCGCGCGTGCGTCCCGATGAATCGTACATAGACGACACGGTACGGGTAGTTGATCCAGACAACGATCCGGTATTTGTTCCCGGCGATGTTGAAGACCACCCTACCGCCCTTGAGTATGCTCGCGTTCGCGAAGTCCCTCTTCACATCCGCAGGGGAGGCCCAGTCCGCCTTCAAAACGTGTCGATACCACGCCAAGGTCGGCTCCCGGGCGTCCGTGAAGGCTGGGGCATCGTCCCAGAACTTCTTCAGCGTGGAGAGGGCGATGACCCGCATGAACGAAGTATAGTCCCATTTTGGGACTCGCGCAAGAGGGCCCCGGGCGCAGGATGCGAAGGTCTCGCAAGAGGGCGCTCGACCGCGGCACACGGTACCGGGGACCCCAGGCGATGCGGGGGGGTCGACGAGGCGGCGGGGAAACTCCTGATTCTATCGGCGAATGAAAAAGGAGTGTCCCCCCGAAGGAAGAAATCGCGTCGAGCGGAACCGGCAGCGAGCGGGCGCAAGGTCGCGAGCGTAGCCGAGGGGACCCCTCCGCGAGCCAGGGGTCCCGGAGGCGAAGTCGCATCTGCGCGCCCCATTGCTGAGCGGGGACTTTCCTCCAACCGTACTACCGACAACCTCAAGGAGTGTCCCCGTCGGCGCGCGCCGCAGGGGGGGAAAAGTTCAGGAACGTCCCCGTTCTTAGAGGATGTTGGCGGCCAGCTCCGCGAGGGGGGAGCGCTCCCCCTTGACCAGCATGATGTGCCCCGCGATCGCCTCCCCCTTGAACTTCTCCACGATGCAGGAAAGCCCGTTGCTCGCCGAGTCGACGAAGGGGTTGTCGATCTGGTACGGGTCGCCGGTGAGCACGACCTTGCTGTTCTCCCCCGCCCGCGTGAGGATCGTCTTGACCTCGTGGGGGGAGAGATTCTGGGCCTCGTCGATGATGATGTACTGGTTCGGGATCGACCGCCCCCGGATGTAGGTCAGCGGCTCGATCTCCAGGATCCCCAGGTTGATCAGCTCCTGGTAGCCGCGCATCCCCTGGCGCTTCCGCCGGCTGTACCCGAAGAGGTATTCGACGTTGTCGAAGATCGGCTGCATCCACGGCTTGAGCTTCTCCTCCATGTCCCCGGGGAGGAAGCCGATGTCCTTCCCCATCGGGAACACCGGGCGCGACACGAGCAGCCTCTGGTACGCCTCCTCGTCGGATGTCTTCCGCAACCCGGCGGCGATAGCCAAAAGGGTCTTCCCCGTCCCCGCCTTCCCGGCCAGCGTCACGAGCTTGACCGAATCGTCGAGCAAAATGTCGAGGGCGAAGTGCTGTTCCTTGTTCCGCGGGCGGACCCCCCAGACGTCCTCCTTGAACGCGGGGATGACGCGGATCCTGTTCCGGACGGAGTCGTACCGCCCGAGGGCGGACTGGGAGGAGTTCCGGAGGACGAGATATTCATTGGGATGCAGATCCTCCGCGCCGGGCGGAAGGGCGTTCTCCCCCGCGGCGTAGAAGGCGTCGATCCACGACTTGTCGACGGTGGCCTCCCGGTAGCCCTGGTAGAGCTCCTCGATGTCCACGCGGTCGCTCTCGTAATCCTCGGCCCGCAGGCCGAGGGAGTCGGCCTTGATCCGGAGGTTGGTGTCCTTGGACACGACGACCACGGGCGTATTCTTGTCCCGCACCTTCTCGCCGAGCGCCACCGCGAGAATCTGGTTATCCTCCCGGTTCCCGTGGAGTTCGGCCGGCAGGAGGTTCGCCCCGTCGCCGTCGAAGGCCACGCGGAGCATCCCGCCGCTTTCGAGGGGCACCCCTTCCGAAAGGCTCCCCTCCCCCCGCAGCCGGTCGATGAACTTCGACACCGTCCGGGCGTTGCGCCCGAGCATGTTCAGGTCCTTCTTGAAACGGTCGAGCTCCTCGATCACGGTGATGGGAATGATGATCCGGTTGTCGCGGAATTTGAAAAGGGCGGTGGGATCGTGCAGCAGGACGTTGGTGTCCAGCACGAAGTTTTTGATCATCCATCCTCCGGATAGGTCGCCGGCCCGGTCATTTGAGTTCGGCGAGCTTCTGGCGGGCCTTCTCGGCAGCCGGCGTCTTCGGGTACTTGGACAGGAGCAGCTCGTAGAGGATCCGCGCGTTCTTCCTGTCGTTCAGCGCCTGGAAGGAGAGCCCCTGCTTGAACATCGCGTCGGGGGCCTTGTCCCCGCCGGGGTACTTGTCGACCACATCCTGGAACGAGAGGATGGCGCTCTCGTAGTCCTTGTCGGCGTAGAAGGTCTCCCCCTTCCAGTAGAAGACGTTCTGCATGAGCCGGTGATCGGGGTATTTCGCGGCGAA
>DATEXR010000045.1 GCA_035256765.1 Candidatus Deferrimicrobiaceae bacterium
CGGTATCGCCAGCAGCGGGATCTCGCCCAGGGGGACCTCTTCGAGAAGGGGGTCGTCTCCGACTACGTGCTGGCCAAGGACAAGATCTTCGCGTATCTGAACCTGGAGGAGGACGAGATCTCCCTCTACGAGATGGTCTACAAGCTGCTCGTCCCGACGGTCCCCCGGCCGGATCTGGTGATCTATCTGCAGGCCCGCCCGGAGGTGCTCCTGTCCCGGATCCGGAAGCGCGGCGTGGAGTACGAGCGCAACATTTCCCTTGACTACCTCCGGATGCTCAGCGATGCTTATAATGAATATTTCTTCCACTACAACGAGACTCCGCTCCTGGTGGTGAGCACGAGCGAGATCGATTTTGTGGAAAGTCCCCGCGACCTTGAACATCTCGTACGGGAAGTCAAGAGTGTGAAACGGGGGACGCAACACTACATACCGCTGGGATCCAGGTAAGACCGGACCAAGACGGAATCGTAAGGAAACGCGGGGGGTCTGTTCGCTTTTTTCCCCCGCGGGCTGAAGAGGTTACGGCAGCCTTCCGGAAACGGTTCCGGAAGGCTTTTTTATTCGGGGAACGGGAGAAACGATGAAGGAAAGCGCGGACAAGGTCACCATCCTCGATTTCGCCCGGTGGAAGGAAAAGGGGGAGCGGATCGTGGTGATCACCGCCTACGACGCTCTCTTCGCCCGGATCTTCGACGACGTCGGCGTCGACGCGATCCTCGTGGGCGACTCGCTGGGTCAGGTGGTGCTCGGCCTCCCGAGCACCCTCGGGGTGACGATGGAGGACATGGTGCGGCACACGGGCGCGGCGGCGCGCGGGACGCGGCGGGCGTTCCTGATCGCGGACATGCCGTTCCTCTCCTTCCAGACGGGACCGGAAGAGGCGATCCGCAACGCGGGGCGGCTCCTCCAGGCGGGTGCGCAAGCCGTCAAACTCGAGGGGGGGCGCACCATGGAGGGCGCCATCCGGGCGATCACCCGGTGCGACATCCCGGTGATGGCGCACGTGGGGCTCACCCCCCAGTCGGTCCACCGGATGGGGGGGTACCGGGTGCAGGGGAGGGAGGAGGCGCAGCGGCAGCGTCTGCGGGACGACGCGCGGGCCGTGCAGGAGGCCGGGGCCTTCTCGGTGGTCCTCGAGGGGATCCCCGCCGACCTCGCGGGGGAGATCACGGAGGAGCTTGCGATCCCCACGATCGGCATCGGCGCCGGCCCCCGCTGCGACGGACAGGTCCTGGTGATGCAGGACCTCCTGGGCCTCTTCGACGAGTTCCGCCCGAAGTTCGTGAAGCGGTTCGGGGAGCTCAAGAAACCGGTGCAGGACGCCGTCCGGGCGTACGCCGACGAGGTGCGGCGGGGGAAATTCCCGGGGAAGGAGCACTCGTTCTGATGGAGATCTTCCGCCGCCCCGGAGAGATGCAGGCGTGGGCCGATTCGCAGCGCGCGGCGGGCAAACGGATCGGGCTCGTCCCCACGATGGGGTACCTGCACGAGGGGCACGTAAGCCTCGTGCGGATCGCCCGGGAACACGGGTGCGACGCGGTGGGCGCGACCCTCTTCGTCAACCCGACCCAGTTCGGCCCCGGGGAGGATTACGAGAGGTACCCGCGGAACGAGGAGCGCGATCTTGCGATGCTGAAACAAGCGGGGACGGCGGCGGTGTACATGCCCGGCGCCGGCGATGTTTACCCGGAGGGGTACCAGACGTTCGTCGAGGTGGGGGAGGTCTCGCGCGGTCTGTGCGGCGATTCGCGCCCCGGCCATTTCCGGGGGGTCGCAACCGTGGTCGCGAAGCTCTTCCACGTCGGGAAGCCCCACGTGGCGGTCTTCGGGGAGAAGGACTACCAGCAGCTGGCCGTCATCCGGAGGATGGCCCGGGACCTCGACTTCGACATCGAGATCGTCGCGGCCCCGATCGTCCGGGAGGCGGACGGGCTGGCCATGAGCTCCCGGAACAAGTACCTCGAGGGGGAGGACCGCAAAGCGGCGCGATGCCTCTCCCGCGGGCTTTTCCTGGCGCGGGACCTCTTCCGGCGGGGGGAGAGGGACCCGGGGAAGATCACGGCCGCGGCGGAAAAGGAGATCCGGGCGGAACCCCGGGCGGCGCTCGATTACGTGGAGGCGAGGGACCCGGAGACGCTTGCGCCGCTTTCCGGCCCTTCGGACCGGATGACGGTCCTATTGGCCGCCCGCGTCGGGCCGGCAAGACTGATCGACAACATCACCCTGGAAGGAGGGGCTGCATCATGATGCGCACCATGCTCAAGTGCAAGATCCACCGGGCGACGGTGACGGAGGCGGTGCTCCACTACGAGGGGAGCATCACGATCGACGAGACGCTCCTGGAGTCGGCGGGACTGGTGGAGTACGAACAGGTCCACATCTACAACATCGACAACGGGAACCGGTTCTCCACCTACGTCATCGAGGGGGAGCGCGATTCGGGGGTGATCTGCCTGAACGGCGCCGCCGCGCGCCAGGTGAGCAAGGGGGACCGGATCATCATCGCCAATTACGCGACGTACGACGAGAAGGAACTGGCGAACTTCCG
>DATEXR010000046.1 GCA_035256765.1 Candidatus Deferrimicrobiaceae bacterium
GGGTGGAAGGCATGTTCGAGGTCTTCGCCGTGGTGGTGATCGGTTTCCTGATGGTCCGGCTGGGACTGGTGACCGCGCACTCCACGCTCCGCGCCACCTATTTCCAGTTGATCATCCTGCTGGGCAGCGGTATTATCGGCACCGGCCACCACTATTACTGGATCGGCGCGCCTCGGTACTGGCTCTGGATCGGAGGGATCTTCTCCGCCCTGGAGCCGCTGCCCATCCTCCTGATGGTCATCGACACGATGAACCACGTGAAGGAGCGCAAGACGCAGATCGTCAACCGCCTCACCTGGACCTACGCGGTGGGGTGCGCGATCTACCACATGATCGGGGCGGGGGTTTTTGGATTCCTCCACACGCTGCCGCAGATCAACTACTACACGCACGGCTCCCAGGTCACCGTGTCCCACGGCCACCTGGCGTTCTTCGGCGCCTACGCACTCCTCAATCTCACGACCTTCTACTTCGCGATGCCGAAGATCAAGGGGATCGAGGTGTTCGACGAACGGCGCGGGAAATACGGCTTCTGGACGATGAACGTCGCGATGATGATCATGGGGCTCACCTTCGGTGTGGCCGGAGTCCTGCAGACTTACATCGAGCGGGTGCTGGGATTGGGGTACATGACGGCGCAGTCGTACATGCGGCTCTGGATGGGGGTCACCATGACCGCGGGGGTCTTCTTCCTGATCGGTCTGCTCACCACCGTCACGGACCTCCTCACCCTGCGGCCGGCCAGGCAGCGAACGTAGCCGGAAACGCCGGGGGGAAGCGAATCCTCCCCCCGGCGAAGGATTTCTAACCTCACGGGGGGGCGCCCGAGGCGCTCCCCGCTCCGAACCGAACGAAACCGATTTCCGGAGGAACGATGGATCGGTACACCAAAGCATTTGTCGTAGCGTCTCTCGGATACTTTTTCCTGGCTTCCCTGCTGGGGGTCTGGATGGGAGCCGGGGAAGCGGCAGGGTGGGTGCCCTTCGCCCATATCCACTTCAACCTTCTCGGCTTCATGTCGATGATGATCTACGGGGTGGGATACTTCATCCTGCCCCGGTTCAACGGGCGCACCCTGCGCTGGCCCTCCTGGGTCCCGCTCCACTTCTTTGCGGCCAACATCGGGCTGATCGGGATGGTGGCCACGGCCCCCGAGCGACCCTCGACGGGGTTCGTCCTGTTCGCCGGTCTGTCGGTCGTGTCGGTGGCGATGTTCGTGATCAACCTCGGCGCAACGATGCTCATCGCGCCGGCGGAGAAGGCGGAAGACGAGGAGGCTGAGGCTTTGGCGAGGCCGCAGGCACCACCGCCTCCCCGGGTCGACATCCACCCCGACATGCGGGTGGGGGAGATCCTCACCCGGTGGCCGCAGACGGTGGAGGTCTTCGTGGCAAACGGATTCGCTTCCCTGGGGAACCCGGAGCACCGGGAGCAGGTCAAGCAGATCCCCATCACGCTCCGGATGGCGTGCCAGCGGCACAACGTCGATCTCGAACCGATGGTCGCCCTGCTGATTTCCGCCGCCGGGGGGGCGCCCCAGCCGGCCGTGGCCGGCATGTCCGCCGGAGGACCGGCGCGCAAAGACGGACTCTCCCGGGGAGAGCCGATCCGCGCGGAGAACATCCTGGGCGACATCCTCTCGGCCTACCCGGAGACCGAGAAGGTGTTCCGGAAATATTACGGAGACGGGTGCTTCTCCTGCCCCGGCCAGGCGACCGAAAGCGTCAAGCAGAGCGCGATGATGCACAACGTGATCGAGAAGCAGATCCTGTCCGACCTGAACCGGGCGGCGGGGTTTTAGGAAGGAGAGACCATGATCGACCGGATGCAGGAACTGCTCGAGGCGGAGCGCGCGGGAGTGAAATGCCTCTCCGCGATGGCGGATTCCTCCCCGGAGGGGGAGAAGAAGGATTTCCTGGTTTTCCTGCGGAACGACGAGGGCCGGTTCTGCGCCGGGCTGTACCGGCTCATCCGGGACAGGAAGGGAACCCCCACCGACCGGACAGGGACCTTCGCGGACAAGGTCCTCGCCCTCGAGGGGGAGGCCGAGCGGCTGGCGCTCCTCATCAAGGGGCAGTCGTGGGTCGTCCGAAAGATCGACGAGATCCCGACCGCGGAGATGACCCCGGACGAGAAGTCGTTCTTCGACGACATGCACAAGGCCCACGTGGTCAACATCGAGGCGTGCCGAAAATACCTGCCCGCCGGGGGATGATGCTAGGGAGGGAGCGGCTCCGTTGTCTCTGGGGGGGGACCGCTCCAAGGCATGGGCCCTCCTGCTCCATGGGCCCGGAACCGGCTCTGCTCCCTCGGAGGGGGGCCGCTCACTCCGTCGCTCGCCTTGCGTCGAACCCGCAAGGCTGCGCTCAACCTTCGCCGGAAAGCTCCGTTCGGACCCCCCTCCTGCGTGCGCTCCGCCGCAAGGGCCCATTGGTTGGTGGGGAGCCGGGGCGAGCGGGAACGCCGGAGGTGAAGCCGCTCCCGGTGACCTTTCGGCCCTCGGGGTTCCTCCGGCTGAAGTTGCCTCCGGCGGGAGGACCCTGGCTCGCGGTGCAGCCGCAGGAGGGGGATCCCGGAGGCAATGCCGGTCCAAGGGGGCCTCGCAACAGGGTGCACGCCGGGTGCGGCAGCCGCAGGAGGGAGGGCGGAGTGAGGCCGGCCTCCAGGGGTCCGTTGCCGAAGAGGCCGTGCACCGAGAGGGTCGATGCGCCGCTTCCGGCGAGGCGCCCGACCGAAGCGTACCCGCTGCGGTACGGTGAGGGAGGGCAACGAAGCCGGAGCGAGGGGCCTGTCCCCGGAAGGGTCGGCAGCCGAGGCGAAGCGGATGCGCCGTCAGACCGCGAAGGACGACCGAGCACGGCGCAGGCGTACTTCCGGTACGCCGAGCCGGGCGCAGGGAGTCCGACAAAGGGCTGGCGGTGCAGACCGAGCCGCAGGCGCCGGTCGCCAACAGGGCTGCCTTTTCTGCTGCGACAAGCGATCCCCGGGCTGCGTCGGGCGTGCTCGTCGCTCGCTTGTGCGGCGTACTTGCCGTACGCCTCCGCACTCGCTCCTGCGCTTGCCCGCCTCGCCTCGGGTCTCCCTTGTCTCGCGACGAAACCCTTCCGGGGACCGGCCCCCTGCAGCGCCCCTCGAATGCCGGGATCTGAGGGAATGGCCCCCTGGAGACCGGAGCGCAGCCGTGCAGGTTCATCGCACGGCGAGCCACGAACGGAGCCCCCTCCAAGGCTGCGCAGCTGGTCCCGTGCCGTGGTAAGCTGACGGCAATTAACCGAGGCAGGGAGGGGGCGCCATGCACACGGCGAAGTGGGACGCCATCGAGGGGAAGACGGTCACCGACCCCGGCGCGGAGGGCGTCACCATCCGGGTCCTGATGGGGGACAACGTCGGGGCTCCCACCTTCACGATGCGCCATTTCGAGGTCGCCCCCGGCGGCCGCACCCCGTTCCACGCGCACCCGTGGGAACACGAGGTCTACGTTC
>DATEXR010000047.1 GCA_035256765.1 Candidatus Deferrimicrobiaceae bacterium
GACACCGGAAAGGGGCAGAGGGTCGACGTCGCGGGCGCGGAGGCGATGATGAAATTCGTCGATTACAACATCACCTGGATGCATACCGCCGGCCGGGAGCGCCAGCGGACCGGCAGGTTCGACCCGGCCGTCTTCCCCTACACCTACATCCGATGCAGGGACGGCCACACCTTTATCGCGGCCTACAACAACGAGGCGTTCGAGTCGCTCATGCACATCATCGGGCGGCCGGAGTTGGCGAACGACCCGAGATTTTCCACCGGGCCGGACAGGACGAGGATCGAAAACGAGAAGGTCCTGCACGCGATCCTGGAGGAGTGGTCGGGAACGCGGACGGCCGACGAGATCCTCCGGGAAATCGAGGAGTACACGTCGAAGAAAAGCGGGCACGGGGCGGCTGTGGTGACGGGCCGGGTCAACCGGCCTTGCGAGACGCTCTCCGAGGAAAACTGGTGGGAGCGCGGCTGCTTCTCCCGGGTTTCCGACCCGGCCTACGGGAACCTCCTGCTTGCCGCTCCCCCCTGGAAAATGAGCGGGACCCCGCCCAGGATCCGGTCCGTCTGCCGCCCGCCGGGAGCCGACAACGAGGAGATCTATTCCGCCCGACTCGGCATGGCCGCGGAAGAGATACGGTCCCTTCGCGCGTGCGGCGTCCTGTAGGGCGAAAAAATAACCCCCTGGGGTAATGGAGGGAGCCCCAAGGGGTTGTAAGGTCGCCCGCTTTTTCCATGGCGGGGGTCGCGGGCGATCAGGCCTCTCCGGGGAGGAGAGGCAGCCGTATTCCGTCTTTTTCCCTATCGGTACTATCGGCAGGCCCTGCGCCGGACTTTAGGGGAAAAATCCCCCCCCCCAATTGGCGAACGTCGCCCCCCGTTGATAGACTCGTACTCGTCGGATTCCAAACGCTCCGAGGGCCCCTTGGAACATACCGCCGTTCTGCGAGACCTGGCCGTGGTGCTCGCCATCGCCACCGTCGTCGCCCTCATCTTCAGCCGGCTCCACCTGTCCGTGGTGGCGGCTTTTCTCGTGGCCGGGGCGATCCTGGGCCCCACGGGGGCGGGGTTGGTCTCGGAGGTCGGGGTGGTCGAGTCCCTGGCGGAGATCGGGGTGGTGCTCCTCCTGTTCACCGTGGGACTGGAGATCTCGCTTTCGGACCTGGTCAGGATGCGGCGGGAGGTGCTGTGGGCCGGGGGGGCGCAGGTTTCCGCCACGATCCTGTGCACCCTGCTGGTGCTCGCGCTCTGGGGCCTTCCCGTTCCGGAAGGATTGTTCATCGGATTCGTCGTCTCCCTCTCGAGCACGGCGATCGTCCTGAAGGTGCTTGCCGACCGGATGGAGATCGACACCGGGGCCGGCAGGATCACCATCGGCATCCTGATCTTCCAGGACCTGGCGGTCATCGCGATGATGCTCCTCATCCCCTCGCTGCGGCAGTGGGAGACGGCGAAGGGGACCGAGGTCTTCCTCACGCTGGCGAAGGCGGGAATCGGCGTCGCGGCGCTGCTCGTCCTGTCCCGGTTCCTCATCCCGCGGCTCTTGAAAGAGGTCATCCGGCTGAACAGCCGGGATATCCTGGCCCTCACGGTGCTGATGGTGGTCATGGGAACGGCCTTCCTCGCCCATCGGTGGGGGCTCTCCCTGGGACTGGGGGCCTTCCTGGCGGGGCTGGTCATCTCCGAGTCGGACTACGTCCACGAGATCGCGGCGCAGGTCATGCCGTTCCGTGACGTCTTCACCGGCGTCTTCTTCATCTCCGTGGGGATGCTCCTCGACCTTCCGTTTCTCGCCCGCAACATCCTCCTCATCCTGCCGATGGCGGCGGCGGTGGCCTTGCTCAAGACCTTCTCGGCCGGCGCCGCGATCCGGGCGCTGGTGCACCCGTGGCGCCTGGTGGTGATCGTCTCCGTCTCCCTCATGCAGATCGGCGAGTTTTCCTTCCTCCTCATGTCGGAGGGGCACCGGATCGGGCTCATCGGGCCGATCCAGTACCAGTTCCTGCTCGCCATCGCCATCCTGACCATGGTGGCGACGCCGTTCGTGATGAACGCCGGCCCGGGGATCGCAAACCGGTGGGAGCAATGGATGACGGGGGCGGCCGTCTTCCCGGAGAACCGGGAGGAGCGAGCCCTTCGGCAGAAGGGGAGGGAGAATCACGTGATCATCGCCGGATACGGGATGAACGGGAGGAATCTCGCCCGGGTCCTGAAAGCCACGCGCGTCTCGTACGTGGTCGTGGACATCAACGATGCCCAGGTCCGGGAAGCCCGGGCGGCGGGGGAGCCGATCTTTTACGGGGACGTCAACCGGCCGGAGATCCTCGACCGGTTGGGCGTCGATCGCGCCCGGATCCTGGTGCTCGCCATCTCGGATCCGATGGGCACGAGGCGGGCCGTCGCGATTGCGAGGAGGAGCAACCCGGCCCTGTTCATCCTCGTGCGGACCCGGTATGTGGCGGACGTGGACGATCTGATCGCCCTCGGGGCGAACGCGGTGATCCCGGAGGAATTCGAAACGTCCGTGGAGATCTTCTCGCGGGTCCTGGCCGAGTACCATGTTCCCGACCATATGATCCGCCAGCAGGAGGAGATCATCCGGAGCGGAACGTACCGGATCCTCCGCGAACGGGGGCCCATGCGCAGTGACGAGGTCCTGGCCGGCTTCGAGGAGTTCCTCCGCCGGAAGGTGATCGAGGTCTTCTACGTGGCGCCCTCCTCGGGCTGGGAGAGACGGACGGTGGGGGACCTCCCGGTGGGGAACGGCTCGGGGATCGTCCTGTTGGCCATCCTACGGAAGGACCGGGCGATCATCCAGCCGGAAAGGGACGAGGTCCTTCAGGTCGAGGACAAGCTCGTTCTCTTCGGCGGCCATGCCCCCCTGGCGGACGCGCTCTCGGCCCTGTCCCGCGCGCCCGGGGGATCGTAGAGGCGGAACATCCGGTCAGCGTTTCTCCCGGAACGACTGCTGCGTCCGTTTCAGATGCTCTTCGTGGGTCGCCTCCTCGCGGGAGAGGGTCCGGAAGATCTCCTTCGCCGGGGAGTCTTTCGCTTGCGCGGAGAGCTGTTCGTAGTGGGTGCGGGCGTGCGCCTCGGAGACGATCGCGAAGGTGAGGTAGTCGTCCAGGGACGACGTTTCGGTGAGACCGGCCCCCGCCAGGCGAGCCTTGTGCATCTTCCACGCCTCCGACCGGAAGGCCTTGATGATGTCCACATGGGAGAGGGTCTTCTCCGCGTCCTTGTTCGCTTCCGTGAAGATCTCCACGAGGCGCCCCACGTGCGACTCCTCCATCTCGGCGAGGTACCGCAGCAGACGCGCCGTCTCCTCGTCCTCCACGCGGTTGGCAAGCGTTGTGTACAGGTTCATCGCCTGGATCTCCATGAGGATGCACTGTTCCACGATCCTGTCGAAGCTTTCGGGGGCTTCCGGCATGTCACCTCCTCGCGAAATGTCCCGTCCCTCCGGGGAAGGTCGGGGGGATTTGCGGCGCGCCGGGGAAAGGGGGCATGGAATTTCCCGGCGGCGTGCTACTATAAGAAATCGTCCCGGATATTCTATCGTTACTCCATGCTTGACGGGAGGGGCTTTCGATGCGTTCCGCCGCCCACGCCGATCTTGCGAAGTACGAACGTGCCCTCGACCGGTATTTCCAGGTTCCCGCCTCCGCACGGAAGACCAAGGACAGGGAGAAGATCCTCAAGATCCTCGGGGTGGAAAACACGCACGAGTTCGTCACCATGCACATTCCGCTCTGGGAGGTGAAGATCGACGAACTCCTCGACCCCACGTGCACGGACATGCTTCCGATCAGCATATCGCATTCGTACGTCAACTGGGTCCGGGGAGCGATCCGGCTCATGCCGGGAACCGCCCGGGTCAAGATCTTCTCCTCCAAGCTGAAGGTGACGGGACTTCGGAAGGTGATCCTCCAGCTTCTCTCCCGGATGACCGGGGAAAACCACCACGACTTCGAGGTGACCGACGTCCAGCTCGTGGAGAAGGTGCACAAGGACACGCTCTTCCGGGTGCGCGACGAAAAAGGAAAGGAATATTCCCTCTACCTCTCGCGTTTCGGCTGCCTGGGGGAATACATCCACAGCGGCCTGCCGGGGTTGGTCGGCCTGCCCGTTCTCCCCGTCGTCCATCACGTGACCCCGCAGGGCGAGGAGATCCTCCTGAAGCCGAAGGAGGAAGGGGTGAACATCTATCTGGACGAGGGGGTCACGACCTCCCGGATCCTGCGGGAGTGGACCTGGTGGGTGGACGGGGTGGCGAGGCAGGACGCTTTGGGGGACTGCGTCGGGACGGCCCTGCGGTACGGCCACTACGTGGCGTCTCCGGGGAAGAAGGTGTACGTGATCGACAACATCGAACTGTTCCACCTGGACGACACCGACGTCCGGATCTTCGAGCCGATCCACGATTTCCTCCCCTGGAAGGTGTACCCCGACGACCAGGGGAAGCAGGACGCCCTCCGGGCGAGAATGCAGGCCGACTACGACAATGCGTACCGGGACCAGATGCGGATCATCATCCGGGAATGGGCGGAGATCGAGCGGTACCTCATCCAGATGCGCCGGCACATCCGGACCTACACGGGCGAGGTCTTCGAGAAGGTCCTGGGGAACGTCAAGGCCCGGGTGTTCGGGAAGCGATGAACGGGGGGGCCCTTTCCCCCGCGCCGTTCCGCCGAGGGGTCGGCCGCCTTCTCGCCGCCTCCTCTCTTCTGCTGGCCGCCTGTTCGTCCTTCTTCCAGACGAGCGTGCCGCAACGGGAAGGCTCCCTTTCCGTCCCCGGCCTGGCGGCCCCCGTCGAGATCGCCCGGGACGCGTACGGCATCCCCCACATCACCGCGGCGAACGACCACGACCTCTCCTTCGCGCAGGGGTTCGTCCACGCCCAGGACCGCCTTTTCCCGATGGACCTGGAGAGGAGGCTGGCCCGGGGGGAGCTGGCGGAGATTTTCGGCGAGGAAGCCCTTCCCGCCGACCGGCTCTTCCGGCACCTGGGGTTCGCGGCCCGGGCCCCCGGCCTGTTCGCCTCCCTGCCGGAGAAGTCGAAGGGGATCGTCCGGGCCTACTGCGAGGGAGTGAACGCGGCGATGGAGTCGCTGCGGGCCTGGCCGGTGGAGCTGCGCCTCCTGGACGCGGCTCCGCGAAGGTTCACCCCCGAGGACATCATCGCCATCGGTCTGCTGAAGTCGTTCGGCCTGGCCCAGTGGGGAGAGGAGATCGCGCTCTACCGGGCCGTTCAAAAGCTTTCCCGGGAGATGGCGGAAGACCTGATGCCCCGGGTCCCCCCCGATTCCCCCGTCATCGCTCCGGCGTTCGTCGCCTCGTCGCTTCCCGGAGTTTCGCCGTCGGTTCTCTCCGACGGCCTCGCGTCCCTTTCCCGGACGGTAGGGGATCTCCCCCGCGCGGGAGGCTCCAACGCCTGGGCCGTCTCGGGGGGGAAGAGCGCGACGGGGCGGCCGCTTCTGGCGAACGACCCCCACATCCTGCTCCCCTGCCCCTCTCTCTGGTACGAAAACCACCTGGTCGCCCCCGGCGTGGACGTCTACGGGGTCTCCTTCCCCGGCGCCCCCGGCGTGATCATCGGGCACAACCCCGGCATCGCCTGGGGGTTCACCAACGTGATGCTGGACGACGCGGACTTTTTCTTCGAGAGGGTGGACGGGGAGCGGGTGATGTTCCGCGGGAAATGGATCCCCATGACGAAGCGCGTCGAGAGGATCCGGGTCCGGGGGCGGAAGGAGGAGACGGTCACCGTGTGGGAGACGGCGCACGGCCCCGTCCTTTCCCCGGTCCTTGCGGGGGTGTCCGCCGCGCTGTCGTTCCGTTGGGTGGGGTTCGACGGCGGCGACCCGGTGGGCGCGCTGTACGCGTTGAACCACGCCCGCAACCGGATGGAGTTTCTGGATGCCGTCTCGCGGTTTCCCCACCCGGCCCAGAACATCGTGTACGCGGACCGGGAGGGGAACATCGGGGTGGTGATGGCCGGGAAGATCCCGGTGCGCAAGGGGGGAAGCGGCCTATTGCCGGTCCCCGGGGATACGGGGGAGTGGGAGTGGACCGGGACGGTCCCGTTCTCCGAAAACCCGAAGGTGTGGAATCCGCCGGAGGGCTACGTAGCCGCCGCCAACTTCCCCCCCGCGGAAAATTCCTACGGACATTACCTCTCCCGGCTTTACGAGCCGCCGGATCGCGGGAAGCGGATCCTCGGGATGCTCGCGGAGGGGGAGAAGTTCTCCGTGGAGAAGTTCGAGCGGATGCAGCGCGACGTTTTCCGGCCGGACGCGGCCCGGGCGGTTTCTCTCGCGGTCCGGGTGGCGAGGCTGCGGGAGAGGGAATCGCAGGACTTCGGGGACGCGGCGAGGATCCTCTCGGGGTGGGACCTGCGCGTATCCGGGGACAGCCCCGGCGCGTCGCTCTTCGAGGTCTTCTACGAAAAGATGATCGAGAACGCCTTCCGGGACGATCTGGGGCCGGAACTGTTCGAGGAGACGACCCGGACCTCGCGCCTCCTGTGGAACGCGATGGACCGGGCGATCGACCGGGGGGACTCCCCCTTCCTCGCGAACCGGGAGACCGGCTACAAGGAGACGCTCGACGATCTCGCCGCCCGCTCCCTCCTGGACGCGATGGCGTTCCTGAAATACCGCCTCGGGAATGTCTCCTCGACCTGGCGGTGGGACCGGCTCCACCAGGTGACCTTCGAGCACCCCTTCGGGAAGAAACGGTACCTCAGGCGGTGGTTCAACATCGGACCGCACCCCGTGCCGGGCGACGGGCGGACCGTCTTCAAGGAGGAGTTCCGCCACGGCACCGACTTCCACGTCCTGGTCGGGCCGTCGATGCGCCAGGTCGTCCCGCTCGGCTTCCGG